>CANOGI010000071.1 GCA_947565475.1 uncultured Eubacteriaceae bacterium | reverse complement strand
GTCATATCTCGTAAGACGCCAAACCGTTTTTTCCGCTTCCTTGAAAGCCCGCATTTTAAGTAAATACGCCGATATAATCTTTCCAATCATTTTTAAGGCTCTTATCTCGTTTTGACCCCATATTCTGACACTGTTGTCGCAAAAGCTTATATATCCTTTAAACTCGCCGTCTTTTCTTATCCTGAAACGAACCTCCGATTTAGACTCTCCCTCAACACAGCCTTTATATTCCTTTCCCCTCTCAAATCCCGGATATTCCGAATACTCAAAAGCGTCGCCGCTGTTGTTGTCTGACATAAGCCTTTTTATATTCTCGTCAGAAGCGTCGATTAAATTCCCCACAGGGCAGAGAGGCTCTCTAAACCATTGATATGATACTAAATATTTTCCATTCTCATTTTCAAGCTCTCTTATGACTATACGGCTTAAATTAAAATAAATACCCACCTTGTCAAGAAGAATGTTCACAGCGCTGTCAACGTCCTGAGTGCTTTCCATAACGTCAAAAGCGAACTCGGCTATCTCATAATTAAACTCACGCTCAGCGTATATTTCTTTTTGATAAGCGAATTTCTCGTCTTCCGATGATGATTTTCTCACTCTGTTTAAAAAAGGCTCTTCGTCTTTCTTAGAGAAAATATAAGATTTATTTTTGCCTATGGATTTAGCTATATATAAAGCGTAGCCCGCTTTCTCAAAATTTTTCTCAAAATCCCTGTCGCCGGGCTCTGATATAACCGCGCCGATGCTTCCCTTTATACAATTTTTGTATCTTTCACCCGAATAAGTGGACTCCACGATAAAATTAACCTTGTCAAGAATTACCTCAAGACGCTCTTTAGAAAAGGCGTCGTCTATAAATATAATAAACTCGTCCCCTCCGAGCCTGCCTATAATATCTTTTTCATCAAGTATATTTTTTATCCGCCTGCTTACGTTTGAGAGAACCTGGTCGCATAATTTTTTACCTAAATTGTTGTTAAGCTCCGCGAAATCGTCGATATCCAAAACAATCACCGCATGGCTCTTTTCTGATAGCTCGTTAAACACCTCGCCTATAAGCTTTTTAGCGTACTCGCCTATGTAAATTCCCGTTAAATTATCAATGTGCCTTACATTCGAGAAAAACGCCTCGCTGCGTTTCTCATAGTTGATGTTTTGGGTTTTGCCAATAACCCTTAAAGGCTTACCGTTTTTGTCAAAAATGGTTTTTCCCCATAACCCGTGCCATTCCTCTTTACCGAATTGATTTACCTTAAATTCAGTATATAGCCTTTTATGACCGCTTTTTAAGAGGCTCACGACCTTTTCGGCATAATTCTCGCCGTTTTTTGAGAATATGTCGTAATCGTGTATTTTAACCGAGAACCCCTCCAAATATTTGTTAATTCTTCCTCCAGTAATGTCATATAACGTATCGTTGTGGAATTTATACTCAAAAAGCTTTGTGTTTGACAATGAAGCTATTGTGTAAAAACTTTCCCTTTCTTTCTCAAGTTCGGTCTGCACCATTTTAACATCCGTAATATCAGTAAGGGCGCATAAAAACATAACCCCCTCCGAATCCTCGGCGCTTTTAACGGCGTTTATCTTTCTCCAAAAAACTTCTCCGCCCTTAGAGCGCACCCTGTACTCGCAGGAAAACCTGTCTTGTTTTCCCTCAATAACGGAAAGCATAGACTCTTTAAGCTTTTCCCAGTCCTCGTCAATTATTATGCCTCTGTAATTATTCCCGTAAACTTTATAAAAATCCTCGTCGACGCATTCGGCGGTTACATAAAAATCCGAATTGGCGTCTTGTATAAGAAGCTTATCGTCGGTATATTTAAGCTCAACTATGCCAATAGGAACGCTGTCAGAATAAATCACTTTTTGACCAAAATCCCCGCTGTCGCAGTGACCAAAAAACTCTTTTTTCATAAAATCCCTTTCTTCCATAAAAAAATCTCTATTCCTCAAAAATATAACAATATAAAAATATTTCAAAAAATACAACTATTTTCAAACTCAATCTTGCCAGAAAACAATTTTTAATCTCAAACAAGCGCTTATTCCCCGTCAAGGAATACAGACGCCACCGCTAAATCAACTGCTTTTAAAACATAATCAAGATATTTAATCACCGTCTGTATATTTTTTTTAAACCGCCTTTTCATTAATATCCGCTAATATCTTTTTAAACGCGGATTTTTCAGTTATTTTATTTCTTTACTATTATTATGCACCCTACAAAATAAAAAGTCAATCAAAAAAGTTAAAAAATATCAATGAGTTAATACGATAAAGAAATATATTATAACAGAAAACCTTAGGGCGCCTAATTTAAAAATATCCCTCAAAAACAAAATCCGCTTTATTATCGTAAAAGCGGATTTTGTTTTTTTATAGTTGCCTTACAGGTTTATAAAAACCGTTGTAAAAACAAACAAGCAAATTGACTTTATAAAAGCCTGACTTATAAAAGAACAGAAACAAACCAAACTTGCTTTACAGCCTCTGTTCAATACCTTAATTCTCGCTATACTTTTCAAGGGCTCTGGCAAGTTGGTCGGGACAAGATGTGCTTTTAGAGCCGCATTTAAGTCCTTTTAACTTCTCAATCACCGAAGAAACAGGCATACCCTCGACAAGTTTTCCGATTCCCTGTAAATTTCCGTCACAGCCTCCTAAAAACTTAACGTTTTTAACCTTTCCGTCAACAACCTCAAACTCAATATTTTTAGAACATGTTCCCTGTGTTTTATAACTTTCCAAAATTCTCACTTCCAAATCTTTTATCTCACAACCAAATAATCTTTAACCGAATTATAGAAACCGAAGAAATTTCTGTCCGTAAAAAACTTCCTCATTTCCTCCTCTGTTCCAAAGGGCTGCTCCTCACGATAACTCATAATCTCGTTAATAATACCGTCCGTAACCCCATGATTTAATGATTTAAGCTCTTTGGCGGTGGCTTTGTTTATATTTGTGTATAAAGACGCGCTTCTATCGTTTTCCGTAAGCTCGCATGGCAAATCTGACGGGCTTTTCATATTTTTGGCGGCGGAAAGCTTTGACGCCGCCGAGGACGAGAATCCTGCCTCCGAGAGCTGAGTGTTCGTGGCTGTATTGACGTTAATATATTTACAGTCGTCAGAGCCAACGTAAATAACATTTTTAATACGGTCGTATTTTTCCTGGCTCACATATTCCGAAACATCGCTTACGGAATTATAATTTCTTTTATAAATAACTTTTGTGGCGTCGTTTCCAAATACAGACTTCATCTCATAATCAGTGGCCTCGTTTATATCTGTGCATGTATTCAAATTGTCCTCAAACTCGTTAATCTGCTGTACACTAAGACCGATTCCGGGGATTTTGGTCAGTTCCCCAAGAGTTTTGTAAGTATATCCGTTTTTGCGGTGCTCAATAATTTTAGAAGCGTCCGATGAGGATAATCCCGCCGCCGTAAGTTGGCTCTGGTTCGCGGTATTAACATTTACAACTTTGTCATTTTCCGTAACGTCAACTTTCTGTTTGTCATAAGTCGATAGGAAATCTTTATATTTGCTGTATCTGTTCTGAGAGAGTAACTTCTCGTCTTTCAAAACCGCTATGCTTGATATTTTGCTGTGCTGTCTGCGGTATGACAAAATGTCCTCAACTTCGTCCTCCGTAATGTTCCCAATGCTGAAAAGCTCTTCTTTATCAGCGTAATTAACATTCGTGCATACAGTTAAAAAGCGCTTGTTGGCGTCATAAAGCTCTTTTGAGAATCCCTGCACAAATTTAATCTCCTCAATCGTGTTAAAAGGATTTTTATTTCTGTAGTTTATAATAGCGTTGGCTGTACCCGCCGGCATATCGGTAAGGGCGTTAATCAAAGTTTCGGCGCTCGCCGTGTTGATATTGACAACGTGCTTGTTTTTATAAGCGAGCTTTCCCGTATAAGTAATGTTCCCAAAATTGGTGGTCGTGCCGTTTTCCCTCACACCGTTTTCCCAAATACCGATGTTGCCTACCTTAGCGGTGCGCTGAACTGTTAAATACTCATTATACTGGCTCGCCGGCATATAGCTCGGATTTGTGATGCCATAGCCTTTTTCTATTAAAATTTTATTGACGTTTTCTCCATTTAAAGTCACATACATATTGTTCCATATACCCACGGGAGTCGTTATACTGTTGTCGGGGGAAATAACGACCGTCTGCCCCAAAAGGTAGTCCGTAAGAAAAGACACGGCGTCTTTAAATCCCTGGGCGTCAACTCCAATAAGTTTAACGAGAGCGGTGTCGTCGTTGTTTAAAAGTTTAACCTCAATAGCGTCGCCGTCAATTATTCTTATAACCGTGGCGGCGGCTGAGCCGTTCACGATAACATTTTTCCCCGCCGTAACCGTACATGGAAAAAAAGTAACGGCGCATATCAAAATAAAGGAAAACAAAACCCTAAAATTTTTTCTCACCAAGACAATCACTCCTTTTCGCAAGTCTTATGTAAATCTTATATATATATTTTACACCATATACTAAAAATTTTCAATAACTAAAAATACTAAAACACAAAAACGGCAATAAAACTATCACTCTGCCAAAAAAATTGTGATGGCTGCTTTGCATTATAAAGTTTAGGTCAAGCCTTTAAAGAAAGCCCAAAGCTTTTCTTAAATTAACGCAAACGAAACCACGCTTCTTCGTTATCTCTCAGTCAGGACTACTCGAATTTTTGTATAACAAAAATTCTCGTAACCGACGGTGAAAATATTAGCATTTATATTAATAGTGAGCTTACGATTCCTCCGCCGGTTAAACTTTTACTTCCCATATTTTGAAATATCAATAACGGGATTTTTTTTACTCTGTCTGAAAAAAACGATTTTCTTCCCAATTACCTGCACCGTTTCCGATTGAGTCCTGCCGCTTATCATTTCCGCTATATCGTTAATATCCAAAAGACAGTTGTTGAGAACTGTTCCTTTAACAAGCTCCCTTTTCTCAAGGGCCTCATCAACGGATTTCACAACCTCCGGGGTAACGCCGTTTTTGCCTACTTGAAAAACAGAATCTATTTTACTCGCTAAACTTCTTAAATAAGCTCTTTGTTTGCTGTTCATAATAAAACTCCTAAAAAAATTATTTTTATTTTACCGACATTCCTTGTCAAGACTACTCGAATTTTTGTATAACAACTTTGCCGTACGGGGACTACCTTTCGTGGTAATACTTGCCATTTGAACTTCAAGAAAATTAGGCAAGGTATGGCAAAAAAGGATTTGTCAAGGGGTGCGGCGGAGGTTATCGAACAAGCCTAATACAGTAAATAAATTTTAAAGGTAATAAAAAAATCAATCTTACTTTGAAATTTTCCGGATATCTTATAATCCTCTCCGCGCTTTCTCTGAAATTTCAGCACTTCGTGCCCATAAAATATTTTTCTTACTTTTATTAAAGTTGATTAACTATACTTGTATTCTTGTCCCCATTTGCGCTAACTTAAAACCGTGAGACACTGTCCCTCCACCCCGCAAGGGATTTTATCCCTTGACCCATTATACAAAAACTGTCGTGTTTACCAATAAATTTTAATATATGTCTCAAAAAACGAAGTTTTTCGTAAAAGTTTTTTGCTTCTTTTTTCAATATGACTACAAAGAAGTCGGGTTTGGGCTGAAAGTCCACGGTCTTTATTTAAGTTATTGCCTATGATTCTTGTCCCGCAAAAATACTCTGAACACCGCCTGTTAGGTAAAATATTTCCCCCTTATAAAATCGCCGTATTACCGGTAATACTCAAACTCAAGGTCATAAATTTTTACTGTGTCACCCTCGTTGATTCCTGATTCCTCAAGCTTGTCAATAATTCCTTTCTCCCTTAAATATTTCTGAAAGAAAGCGAATCCTTTTTCCGTGTCAATATTTGTGTATCCAATCATTTTCTCAACGCCAACCCCACAAACGACATAATACCGCTCGCCGGCTTTCTCCACCGTAAAAGGCTGATTTTCCGTCTCTGACATATCCTCATAGAGGTCGTATTCGTCAAAATCCTCCTCAAACACAATGTCATCAGGATAATCCCTCAATATGTCGGCGGAAGCGTAAATAAGCTCGTCCAAGCCGTCATTTGAGGCAGCGGAAATAGGAAACACCTTAAATCCTTTAGCCTCGTAAACTGATTTTATTTTTTTGAGATTCTCCGCCGCCTCAGGAATATCCATTTTATTCGCGGCGATAATCATAGGCCTTTTTAAAAGCTCCTCGTTATACTTGCCAAGTTCCTCGTTTATTTTCTCAATATTGTCTATAGGGTCGGTTCCCTCAAGACCGGCGGCGTCCACAACGTGGATAAACACTTTTGTTCTCTCAGCGTGGCGCAAAAACTCATGCCCGAGTCCGGCGCCCTCGCTTGCGCCCTCTATAAGTCCCGGAATATCCGCCATTACAAAATCATCGCCCCGTCCGCTTCTCACAACGCCAAGATTAGGAGAAAGAGTCGTAAAGTGGTAATTGGCGATTTTAGGGTTAGCGTTTGTAACCATTGAGAGAATTGTTGACTTTCCAACATTGGGAAATCCAATAAGCCCGACGTCGGCGATAAGCTTCAGCTCTAAAATAACGTCGTATTCTTTTGATACACGTCCCTTTTCACAATACCTTGGGGCCTGTCTTGTCGGCGTGGCAAAATGCTGGTTGCCTTTTCCCCCTTTGCCGCCTTTTATAATAACCCGAACATCGCCATTTTGGGACATATCCGCCATTACTTTTCCCGTTTCGGCCTCTCTTATAACCGTGCCGACAGGAACCTTTATAATTGTGTCCTTCCCGTCGGCTCCTGTTCGGTTGCGTTTGCTTCCGTCGCTTCCCGGCTGTGCCTTAAATACTTTTTTATACCTGAAATCCATAAGGGTATTAAGCCCCTCGTCCGCTGTAAACACAATGTCTCCGCCCTTTCCGCCGTCCCCGCCGTCGGGTCCGCCGTTCGTGACATATTTCGCTCTGTAAAAGGAAACGGCACCGTTTCCGCCGTTTCCGCCTTTTATGTGTATTTTAACTCTGTCGACAAACATTTAAAATTCTCCTTTTTCCCATTACGAGATTTTCGAATAAATCTTATTTTCCCAAAAAACCGATAAAATTATTCTAACACGCTAAACTTCCATAATCAAGTTAAATTTCAGAAAAAATTCAGCGAAATACTCTCTCAAACCATATAGACTTATTTTAAAATCGCGTAATTACAGCGATTATAGTCAAATTACTTGAAAAGGAGCAAAAGGAGGCGAGATAAAAATTGTTTTTACAAGGAAGAGGAAGGAGAGCGTAGTCGAAAGCCTACGCCGACTGACGATGACACAGTAAAAAGGATTTTTAGCCGCCGAACTTGTTCGGGTTTTCAAGTGATTTGACTATACAATATATAATAAGCGCGAAATTTTTAAAAGGGCACGTTTATAAAAAACGTGCCCTCAAGCTGGTCAAAAACTATTTGCATTTTTGTCTCATAAAAAATACTCATACCACTTGGCGGATAACTCCGCCTTTGTTTTAAGCGGGAAACTGTACTTCCGCTGAATACAAAAGTAAGTACCCACGTTTAAGAAACCATGGACTTACCTAATAGGTAAAAAAGTCCAAATTATAAAAAACTAAATATGCGCGCCGCCAAAAATCTAAAATTACATTCTTCCTATTCTCACGCCGTTTATACCATAGCGCTGAAGAGCATAGCGATATTGGAATATTTGTAATAAGCGCTTATATAGTTATATGACGCCCCGCCGACATTTTTGTAATAAGACTCGCTTGTCGCGCTGTTCACTTCAGCCTTGCCGGAACTTGAGAGAAAATTTGTAGGATCGTCGTAAGCTTTCTTAGCGATATTCTCAAGTCTGTTCACAAATCCATAGCTAAGGCCGTTTTTACCGTTAGCGTTAAAGAATTTGTCAAGCTCTCCGCTCTCCGCCGCTTTGTCCATTTTCTCCTCATCTATTTCGAGATAACCCTTTGAGTTTAAAGACACGCCAATTTTATCAAGAGAAGCTCCGTAAGTTTTCGCTATGGATTTAAGGCTGTTTCCAAGTCTATCCGCGCCTGAGTCATTTGACGAGTAGGCTGTTTTAGCGAGCCCGTTAAACGTGTTCACAAGCTCTCTTGCGGAATTAATAGTGTCAATTTTATTCTTGCCAAAACTTATCGTGGCTGATTTTTCAGTGGTTCCCTTGAGTTTTAAAGTAAGCTCGTCGTCAACTTTCACTTCGTTTGATGATGATGTTCTTCTCTCGCCGTTTATGGAGTAAACAGCGTCTGAAGACTCCGTCTTCACATTGTTTATTCCCAAAGCCTCGGCAAGATTTCCGGAAACCGTAAAATCGTTTCCCTCTCCGACTTTTCCGCCTGTAAGAACAAGTTTGCTTGTTTTAGTTTTCTCATCAGTTTGCACAGAAGCCGAAACACCTATATTTGCTTTATTGATTTTAGCGGCTATATTGTTAAGAGCTTTTCCGTCCGTCTCCGTAATCCCCGCGGAATAGTTGAAAGAATAACTCTTTCCCTCGCTTGTGGTTATTGAGATGTTACTTGCCTTCTTGTAATATAAGCTTGAGGAATTTGATTTAAGACTCTCGCTTTCATTAACCTGAGCCGACGCTATTTTCTCAACGTCGATTTTAATATCGTCTCTTTTCTTATCGCCTGTGTAAGTTCCGGAAACAGCCGCTGAGTTGTCGCTGTTGGCCGCCACTTTTTTGTCGTTCTTTAAGTTGCCTCTCATTGAGGAAACAGCGTCGATTACGTTAGACGCTTTGCTTTTCAAATCCACAAGATAATCGCTCGTCGCTGACGATACAGAAGACGAACTCTTTCCCGCTCCGTAAATGTATGAGTACATTCCAAGAAGACTGTCCGAAACACTGCTTGACATACCCGTGCCATAGCCGTATGTTTGAGAAAGAAGACTTGAGTACATTGAATATTGGTTGGAAATCGATAAATATGACATAACAATCACCCTCCTAAAAAAACAAAATAAAATTTATAAATCACGTTAAATACCGTTAAAATTTTTTATGACTCCTAAGCGGCGTGTTTGAAAACTCTTCGACTATCAGCCAAGACTACTTGAATTTTTCTATAACAAAAATTCTCATAACCGACGGCGAAATTATCCGCGTTTATATTCAGAGTAAGTTCCTCCGCTTAAAAAGAGAAAGACTTTCTCTGTCGGTTAAAATAGCGTACAGCCTGACCGTTCAAAAAAATCAAGCGCCTTTACAAAATTAAATATACAAAAAACTATAAAATACAAGTTTTAGATTTATATTATTGTCTATAGTTTCCCGTCTGTATTTTAATTTACGATACACCGCGATAGTCCTCTTAATTTTATATCGGCTAAATCTAAATAAAAGTTTATAGAAAACGCCATATAAATTTTTAAATTTTTCTCGCATTAAAGTCAGAACAGAAATCAAAATTTACAATAACTTCGTTAAGCGCCGTCAAAAATTATTTGCCGCCTATATAGTCAAATCACTTAAAAAACGAACAAGCTCGTCGGCTAAAAATCACTTTTGTCGCGTTATCGTCAGTCGGCATAGGCTCCTAACTATGCTCTCTTTCCCAGGACGCATGGGCGAGCAGTAAAGCGAAGCTTTACGACCAGCCTCTGCCT
>CANOGI010000070.1 GCA_947565475.1 uncultured Eubacteriaceae bacterium | reverse complement strand
ATAAACGGCCGTGTATAAAGCGTCTTTCACAATTTCCGTAGGATATTCGGGATTTTCTCCCTCCTCGTTAGGTTTGGCGATAGTATAAGGCTCTTTAGTCTTGTTAAGTATTTCCGTATTATTGTCTCTGTCATAAACGTGTATAATAATTGTGCTATTCTTTAAATCAACATCCGTAACAATACGATACCATTTATTTTTCATTTTTGAGTTTGTGTCAAACTGAGTATTGTCGCCATTTATTCTTGAGTTAAGAGCGCTGAAAAAGTTAAGCTGATTCCAGCTGGTATAAATTCCATATCTGGCGTATCTTCCCATATTCTTTTCAGCGTTTCCCGTTCCAAGCTTCGTGGTGAAATCAATAAAAGAATATTCTCCCGCCATATATCCGCCGTTTTCGTCGTTCTTGTCTTTCTCAAGAAGCAAGTCATAGCTAAATTTAATAATATTTGTGTTGTCTAAAGTTCCACCGCTGGCTTTAACGGCGTTCTGCCAGTCGAATGAAAAGCCAACCGTGTTGTTCACGGTTTTATTTTCCGCCTTTGTAAACTTCATAACTTTATTTCCCACGCCTATGTTGGCAGTCATACCTTCAGTACCCTCCACAACCGTGGCGGTAACATTCTCATTTGAAACAGTAGGAATCCATTTAGCCCAGCTCTCCGAGAAATCCTCTGTCTTAACTGTGACTTCCTTGAGCTCTCTTACCTGAATATCAATACTTTTATTAACTCCCGCGGTACTTGATACAGTCACCATTCCATCAGCGGGAGTAATTACCCTAAAACCGTCCGTATCCGCCGAAACATATACCGAATACTCCCCTTCAGGCAAATACTCCGCCGTATAAGTTCCGCTTGTCTGTCCTTTTGTCACAGTCGCCTTGATATTTTGCACAACAGCGCTGTTTTGTATAAATTTAATATCGACTGTAACGTCTTTTTCCGCTGCCGTCCCCAAAGTCACCGTTCCCGTAACGTTAAAAGTATTGTCTGTGGACTCGTTAGGCTTAATTGTAAGTGAAACCGTCTTCTTAACTCCATATTCTGAGTTATCCTTTTTAATATAAACTGTAAGTTTAGCGGAAATAGGCTCCGAACCATAAGCCGGTCTTATAACATTAACAGCTTTCTGGTCACTTTCCACTTTAGCGTACTCTGTGTCAGATTCCCAATAATATTTATAACCGCTTGGAGCAGCGGGAAGAGCTATGGAATTGCCCGAAACCTCCGACGGGAAAGTAATTTGATTAAGAACATCGTCAAACTCGGTATAATTTCCCGCCATTTTCATTGGGTCCCAGCCATCGTTTCCTTTGGTATACTCATATGGGTTAAACTCAAGTATATGCCACTCGTCAAGAACCGTACCAAAAGGAGCGACTGTATTTTTCACTCTCTTTGATGTATTAACGGCATTTCCATTCTCGTCAACGGAGCCAAACTCAAAAAACCTCGCCTGGTCTTTTTTGCATCCGCTCATATCGTCCCATCCCGTATCGCTGATAAGAAGATTGCCTGATTTGTTTTTTCCAATAGTGGTTTTATAATAAATAGCCTCCGGCCCGCCTGGTTTTCCCCACGGTCTGCCAAAAGTACCCTGTGAGCTTCCTATATGGTCGCTGGCGCTAATCTTGCACTTATAAAATAAGTATCCCTTATCCTCAACGCTCGTGGCTGGTGCTGTAATATACCCGCTGTCGCTTGTCGCTTTTGTGTCTAAACTGAGCTTGTCGGAATGCATATCTATACCTGAGTCTATCACAAGCTCACAATTGTTAAACACGGCTGTGGCGCTTCCGCATATATAATCCACAGTACCCTTTAGAGTACAGTTCTCATAATACTCACGGCCCGAGTTTATGCCCATTGTATCCTGCTTACCTATAAATGTACAGTTATACGCCTCAAATTTATCGGCAGAACAATGAAAAGCGGCTGCCCTTTCTCTTGGTGAGGTTGTCTTTTTCTCTCCAGAGCTGTTTGTATAAGAATAAACATTGGTTCTCGACTGAAGCCATTTATTTATATACTCATCAGATTCCCCGTTCGCGATTTGTTCCTCAATCCACGCTCTTCTGTCAAACATGCTGTTGTTTACATCAGGGTCTACCGTCAAATTGTCGTTAAGTTCCTCTTTCGTATAATATTGATTATACGAATTCTCAAATGTCATATCCCTGACAATAGTACCCGTAGCGGATTTATCCACTTTAAGAGCGGCGCCCCAGTCACTTGGCTTATTTAATTTTCCATCGCCTATACATGATGGGTCGTAATACCCTTTGTCGTTAGCGCTGTCATATAAAGAACCCATTCCATAATACCATGTAAGTTTGACCTCTCCGCTGTATTTTGGATTTTTTCTTAAAGTTACATAAGGAGTCGTAAGGTAAACTTGTTCTCTATAAACCCCCGGCATAATATCAATTTCAAATCTATCATTCTCCGTAGGGGTTGTTTTAATTGACGCAACCGCCTCGCTTATTGTCTTAAACCTGTTGTTCTCCTTGTCAGAAGAAGCAAGATGACAGTCTACAAGAGCGTCGCCGTCAAACTCGGGATTTTCAATAATTATATCCTCGGTAGTAGTTTCATCAGGTATCTCACCTCCCGATGAGTCTTTCGTTGTCTGCTCTGATGTCTCGCCTCCTGATACATCTTTTGTCGTCGTCTCTGATGTCTCGCTTTCCGATAAATCTTTCGTTGTCTGCTCTGATGTCTCACCGTCTTTTCTTACAAACTCAAAAGAGCCAAGAGCCTTTTGTAAAATAGCCCCCGCGTTTTCTGCGGTAATCTTCTTATTGCCATAAACATCCGCTCTATCAAGAAACTCAGAGACAGAAACATTCCCTATTTTGCCATTAACAGAACTTGGGTCAAGAACATATTGAAGAACAAGTGAAGCGTCGTTCACGGTTATACTTCCGTCGCCGTTCACGTCCCCCATGTAAATATTCGACACGTTGCCTCCCTCGTCCATAGTTATTTTCATTTCTGAAAACTCCGAAATACCTGTTCCCCCGACTCTTATAATATATTCAGAATCACTTTCGAGAACAGTTTTAGGGTTAAATGTAATACTAAATGTACCGTCGTCGTTTATTATAGACTTTTGCTGGTCAATATAAATAGAGTTATTCCCATTATATACACCGTTTTCAAGTTTAACGGCTATAATTGTAAGCTCTTGATTGTCAATAGGATTATTTACTTTCCCGCTTAAATAAACACTTTCGTTTTCAAGTTTGACAGCCTCCCTGACAGTAACAGTCGGCGAAACATCGGCAAAAACTTGAATTCCTGAAAAACTCGAAACCATTAAAGCGAAAGCCGTAAAAAGAGTTACGATTTTTTTCCTCATCCTATATTTCCCCCTTTATTATAAAATTCAATTTTTTTAAGCGAATAGGGGAATTCCCCTATTCGGCTTAAAAATTAATTATAAGTTACATTATACAAACTCTTTAACCGCCCTTATGGGTTTAATTGAGTCTAAATCATTCCAAATCATAACTTTCATAGTATATTTCGCGTTTTCCGGCGTAACTGTTATATCAACTTTGTTGTCAGTCTTTGTTATCTCCTTTTTTGTATCGGAAATAAGGGTATTGTTATCATCGTAATAAGCTACTATAAAAGTGGCTTTCTCAATTCCCTCAAGCTTCTCAAAATCCACCTCAAATGTATAATCGCCCGCTGATACAGCGTTTTTAATATAGGTTTCCCCGTCTTTCTGAACTTTCAAAATATCAGAATTTACAAAAGTAACAGTTCTTTCTCCTTTAAGATACTCAACGTCGCCTATATATTTATCTGTAGTAGCCTCATTTTTTGCCGTAAACACAACAAACAGCTTAGTTGTTCCATTAAGATTCGCGTTTTCCTTAATTGGTATATCAATATCCGCCGCGCCGACTTTCGCCGCCGTAACCGAGGCTATTTCCTCTCCGTCCTTACTGTCTCTCCTTACGGATATAGTAACGTCAGCTGGTCTTACGTTCATTTTTATGGTTAATTTAGTAAGATCGTCAAGAACACAGTCCTTATAAGAAAATCCTACAGGTTCTCCCTTTTGAGTATAACTTGAGCAATAATTATTAAGCAGAGTTCCAATTCCGCCTTTTCCGTTGGCTTTAGGAACCTGCCCGCCCCCATCATTAAAGAAGTCGCCGGCGTCTGTGTCTACCTTAGTCCACGTCTCTATTCTTGTTCCCTCTTCCTGAGGAATCTCGCCAAATCCAACAATATTATATTCCACACCGCTCTCAGCGTTAAACACGATAACCGTGTTGTCGCTTTCAAGTTTGCTTGAAACCTCGTTTCCATCGGCGTCTTTAACCATAGCTGTACCCATATAAGAATTTCTTACTTTAATTTGTCCGCTTTTGTCAGGCTTAATATCCACTCTTGTAGGCATACCGCCTCTCCATTTAGCGCCTACCTCAATGTCGCCTCTCGCCTTAAATCCTTTAAACTGTCCGGCGCCCCATCTTTCTGGTATAGCCGGTAAAATATTTATAACACCGTCGTGACTTTGCATAAGCATTTCAGTAATTCCCGCCGTCATTCCATAGTTGCAATCAATCTGGAAATTAGGGTGCTGTCCAAACATATTCGGTGATGTTCTCATTCTTAAAAGTTGCTCTATTCTGGCATAAGCAGACTCCCCGTCTAAGGCCCTCGCGCTTAAAGCGGTTCTCCACGCGAGTCCCCAGCCTTTTCCGTCGCCCGCTCCTCTCGCCGTAACGGTTTTCTGATACGCCTCAAAAATATTCTTCTCATTCTCGTCATCGCTGTAAGCGCTTATATGAGTACCGGGGAAAAATTCCCAAAGATGAGAACAATGTCTGTGGCCGTTGCTGTTTGTGGCGGAATGTTCTTTATATCCTACAGGCTGATTCGTGAAAGGGTCTATAACCGTCCATGTTGTGCCCGAGCTTAAATCAAATGTTACGTCTCCTCTCGCCCACTCTTTGATATACCCATTCTCGTCTATAAGGTTAGGAGCTATTTTTCCCGCCTCGTCCGAAAGGTAATCACCGGCCGGAAGTTGTTCTCTCATTTTCGCTATAAGCGTGGCGTCCTCTGATGTTTTCCCAAGAATTTCCGCCGCCTGTATAGTAGCGTTATAAAGATTTCTTATAAGCTGAGTATCCATAGCGGGGCCGGGCTGTACGCTTCCCTGTTCGGGAGAGCATGACGCCGCCGTAACTAAATAACCCGTCTTCGGGTCTACCACTAAAAACTGTGTAAAGAAATCACTCGCGCCTATCATAATAGGATAAAACTTAGCGAGATATTCCTTGTCCTGGTTATAAAGATAATACTGCCACGCGTGGTCTAAAAGCCACGCTCCCCCTGTCGGCCATACTCCGGCCGTAGCGTTGTCAATAGGCTGTGTTCCTCTCCAAAGGTCATAATTGTGGTGCATAACCCATGGGTCGCCTTCTTTATAACTGTTATCCCCTCTTGAGTTATAAATAGCGTAATGCTCCCTAGCGGTAATACTTCCGCTTTCGGCAAGCTTCAAAAGAGAGTCAAGAAGTGGTTTCTCGCATTCAGGAAGATTAAGGGGCTGAGCGAGCCAATAATTCATTTCCGTGTTAATGTTAATAGTGTATTTCCCGTTCCATGACGGGCCTAAAGCCGAGTTCCACTTTCCGGTAAGGTTAAGGGGCTGACTCATAGGTATGCCCTTTGACGTGTCCTCATCTCTTGAGCCAGCTATCATAAGATATTTACCATAGTTGAAATCAAGTATGGCTATTTTATTATCGCCGTCCTCTATAGTCGAGTGAACGCCGTTTTTGTTTCCATCAGCCACACTGTTTCCCGCCGCAACGGAAAAGCCCGATTTGCCGTTCACGTCCTTACGAACTCGTTTTTCCGTGGGAATTCCTTCTGACTTAAAAGCTTTTGTATTTTCCAATGTTATGTAAGAACGCTCAAAAAGAGCCTTATAATCTTTTTCGTGAGCGGTTTTAATCTGCTGATAATTCTTGCTTAAAATTTTTGATATATACTTATCACAGTCAGCGCTTGGCTTCTTGTCGTCAAGAGTGAGATAGTCCACATAGTTTGTGGCGCCCACTACGTAAACGGTCGCCTCGTTTCCGCCCTTGATAATAATTTTATTGTTATCGGGCGAAACGGAAACTTCCGAATCCGGCGCTTCCACATAAAGTCTTCCTTCCGCCTTAATGGCGCTTAAACCTCCCGGTTCGTTTGCCTTGCCGTCTTTTACTTTCGCGGTTATTTTAATTTGGTTGTCGCTTACTTTCTCAAAAACCGGATTATCAAGATAAGTATGAAGCTCGGCGTTAAAATCGAGTTCCCCTCCCGACGATTTTATATTAGTAGCTACTGTTTGGTCAGGATAACTCGCTATAGTCTCTCTTGTGTAATGTACGTTGTCATAGTCATACTCAACTGTAACGGTTGCGTTTCTCATATTAAGGGCTTTATAATAATTTGATACACCGCTGTTTTTCTGCCCAAAGTCAAGATAAGTTTCCACAAAAGACTGATACGCTTTCTGAGTCTTTGGAGTTCCTAAAAATTTATTCTCAACCAATTTGATAAGATTGTGTCTGTGCTGAACAGCTTCCGTTGACTTTCCGTTGTCAACGTTTAACGCCATATTAGCGATACTTTTAAACCCAGGATACTCGCTTTGGAACGCCTGATCCCCTATAACGGCGCCGTCGTCCCCTATATTCGCCGGACTTCCATTGGCGTTCGCTCCCCTGTAATACTGCCACGCGTCTTTTTTAGAACCTCCCGTAGGTTCGTTCGTGGCAAGGTCTCTATAAGGAGACCCTGTCCATACAGTGTCCTCGTTAATTTGAATAACCTCTTTGTCGATACCTCCCATAACAACGGCAGCCATTCTCCCATTTCCAACGGGATAACCGTGAGTCCATAAGAACTCATACTCCGCCCATTTTGTAAGATTGTTGTCAGTCGGCTTTCCATAAGGGTTTGGCCTGTCGGAAAGGTCGCTTTTGCTGACATTGGGGCTTAACCCCGCGAACCCCTCGTCAATCATTTGATTTGTCCACATAACATATTCAGGGTCAAAACTGTTTATTTTTGTCTCATAGTCGGAAAGCTCCTCACCATTTACGGCAAAAGGGGCGTACAAATTCATAGACCCAAAAGCCATAACGGCGCTTAAAGCTAAGCCAAGCGCTTTTTTCAGCATATAAAAACCTCCTTAGAATATTGTCTTAAATATATAAAATTAATAAATCTGAAAATAAAAACAATTTTTCATTCTCATATACGCCGTAATAAAACAGCGGTTATAGCGAAACAATAAAACTTTGATAAGAAAGATATATCAATTAACTCTTTTATCAAATTTCTTTCAAAAAGTAAGCGGTTACGGCAATTCAAAAAAGTAAAAAAATCTTTTCAAATTGCCGTAAAGTCTCAAAATAAGTCTATCGTTCCGCCCTAAAAATCTCGCCAATCCTCGCGAAATAATTAACCAATAGTATAGCTCTCTCCTTTGGAAACCTTAAACGTGATAATGTCAAATCCCTTTACACTGTCTTTAACATCATATTTAACGATATTGTCCTTTGAGTTTTTAATAACTTTTTCCGCGAGAGATTTTCCTCTTAGTATAACGTTTGCGTCTTTTGGACTTTCAATAACAACCTTTTTAGAAACTCCGTTCTCCCAGTCCACAGAAACCTCAAAACCGCCAACAGTCTTAAATCCTTTAAAACTTCCCTTTTCCCATTTTTCAGGAAGAGCCGGAAGCAAAGTAATTCCCCCGTCATGGCTTTGTATAAGCATTTCAGCTATACCGTTCGCTATGCCATAATTTCCGTCAATCTGAAAATTAGGGTGCTGGTCAAACATATTGGGCGAAAGCCTTTTGGTAAGTAATGTCTCAACCATACTATAAGCGCCGTCGCCGTCCATACATCTGGCGAGTAAATTAGTCCTCCACGCCAAGCCCCAGCCTTGACCGGCCTTTCCTTTAGCTTGAGCTGTTTTCTCAAAAGCGTTAAAAATTTCTCTTTCCTCCGGCTCTTGAGTAAAAGCGCTTAAATTATTTCCCGGGAACAATTCCCAAAGATGAGAGCAATGCTTGTGGCTGTCATTGTTTACGGCTCCGTGGTATTTCATATCATAAGTTTTCTCGACAATTTTATTTCCGTCTTTGTCAAGAGCAAAAGAACCGTCCTCGTTTCTTTTATATTCTTTTAAAGTCCACGACGGCAAAACGTCTGATTTCACCTTTTGAAGGTCGTATGAAACGTCGCCTCTCGTCCATTCCTTTATAAATCCGCCCTCGTCAATTAAATTCGGGGCTATCATGGCAGAACCGTTCGTTCCGTTAAGCTGGTCTGAAATCTTGTCAAAAAGCTCTTTGTCCGAATCGTCTTTTAAAACGTCCCTCGCTTTGACAGTTATTTCATAAAGATTTCTTATAAGCTGACAGTCCATAGCGGGCCCCGGCTGAATGCCTCCATGTTCAGGAGATACGGAAGCCGCCGTAACAAGATAGCCTGTTTTTGGGTCGGTGACTAAAAATTCCGTAAAAAATTTACAGGCGCCTTTCATAATCGGATAAAATTCCGAAAGATAAGCCTCATCCTCGTTAAACTCATAATATTTCCACACATGGTCTAAAAGCCACGCTCCGCCCACTGGCCAGACACCCGCCGTAGCGTTGTCAATAGGCTGTGTTCCTTTCCAAATATCAAAATTGTGGTGCAAAACCCACGGGTCGCCCGGCTCGTAAACCCCGTCGCTGTCTGTAATGGCGTATTGTTCCCTCGCTGTGGCGTAACCGGATTTGGCTAAGTCTTTAATAGCCTCAAGAAGTGTTTTCTCACATTCGCCTAAATTTGTAACCTGAGCAAGCCAGTAATTCATTTCCGTATTTATGTTTATAGTAAATTTGCCGTTCCACGAGGGACTATTGGTAGAATTCCATATTCCTTGCAGATTAAGGGGCTGGCCGTTTTCTCTTGAACCGGAAATCATAAGATATTTGCCAAAATTAAATACCAAAGTAGCCAGCGAGTTATCACCCTCTGAAAATGTTGACCGCAGATTTTCGTTTCCGTCGTCCAAACAGTATCCGCTTGTTCCGTCCAAAAGAGGAATCCTGCTTCGCTCCTGAGTTTGAATTTCACCAAAATCTTTATTAACGCTATTTTCAATAGTTAAACCGGATTTGTCAAACAAAGCTTTATAGTCCTTAATATGAGCGTCTCTCATATCGTCATAGCTTTTTCCTGAAACGTTTTTTGAGTACCCGTCGCAATCCCTTTCAGGTTTTAAGTCATCAAGAGTTGTGAAATCCACATAATTTGTCGCCCCCACAACATATATATAGGCGTTTGTTCCCTTTGATACGTTAATAGACTTAAAATCATCGCTCACCGAAATCTCAGCGTCGTCAGAATCCACAATAAGCCTCGCCTCAAATTTGATTTTACTTTCGTTTCCGACTTCACCCTCTTTGTTTCCGTCCTTAACTTTTGCCGTAAGGGCTATTTCGTTGTCCGATATTTTTCTCCATTCAGGAACGTTGTCATCTTCCTGATGAAAAGTGTGGAGCTCAGCGTTAAAATTAAGTCCTCCCCGCTGATTGGCGGAAACTTTAGTGGCTACTGTCTGGTCAGGAAAACTCGCGAAACTTTCTCTTGTGTAATGTATATTGTCATAATCATACTCAACAGTGGCGATAGCGTCGCTCATGTCAAGCCTTTTGTTGTAATTTGATACGCCGTCATTTTTCTGCCCGAAGTC
>CANOGI010000069.1 GCA_947565475.1 uncultured Eubacteriaceae bacterium | reverse complement strand
GTTTCCTCTTTTAGGGGTTCCTTTGGCCGCACGCCCCGCTATGACCAATGCGGCGCCCGCACTTAAAGCCGGGGCTTTTACCTCCGCCCCAATAAGCTGTCTCACGCCCTCAACAACAGCGACTCTGCCCTCCACGGTAATGTTTCCGCCAAGACGTTTAAGCTCGTTGATGTATTGAAATCTGTTTTCCCAGACATTTTCAGTTAAAATACTCGTGCCGTTGGCGGCGCATAAAAGAGCCGTCATCTGTGGCTGTAAATCCGTCGGAAAGCCAGGATAAGCCATCGTCTTAACGGTAGTCGGCAAAAGATTTCCCGTAGATACAACTCTTATAGAATCGTCGCCCTCGTAAAGCATACAGCCGATTTCTTGAAGCTTAGCGGAAAGCGGGTCCATATGTTTAGGGATAATATTTCTTACGGTAACGTCGCCGCCCGCCATAGCGGCGGCAATCATATAAGTACCCGCCTCAATTTGGTCGGGTATAATCATATATTCCGCCCCGTGAAGCTCTGATACCCCTGTTATTTTAATAACGTCCGTGCCGGCGCCCTTGATTTTCGCCCCAAGCATATTTAAAAAATTGGCGGTATCGACAATATGGGGCTCTTTGGCGGCGTTCTCAATAAGAGTAACCCCTTCCGCCATTGACGCGGCGAGCATAATGTTAATCGTGGCGCCCACGCTTGGCATATCGAGATAAATATGACTCCCCGTAAGCTTTTCAGCGGATAATTTAACAACACCGTGCTGAATAGTATAATCCGCGCCGAGAGCTTTAAATCCTCTTAAATGCTGGTCGATAGGCCTCGTGCCAAAATTACAGCCGCCAGGCATAGCGACCTCGGCTTTTTTAAACCTGCCGAGAAAAGCGCCCATAAGATAATAAGAGGCCCTGATTTTTTTAACCGACTCATAAGTGGCGCAGTACTTGTCAATATTTGAGCTGTCAATAATAAGAGAATTGTCGCCTGTAAACTCACAAACCGCGCCGATATTAGTTAAAGTATCGACAAGACTTCTAACGTCCTCAATATAAGGGAGGTTTTCAATAACACATTTGCCTTTCGCCATAATCGCCGCGGGAATAATAGCGACTACCGCGTTTTTGGCGCCGCTTATAAAGACCTCCCCCGAAAGCTGTTTTTGTCCTGTAATAACCAAATGTTCCATCTGTTTACGTACACCTTTCTCAACAGTATAATACAATAATAAAATCCGGTCCGCCTCCGCCGGTTAAAATAATAAAATCGCTTATAATATAACGCCTTAAAAGCGTCAATATTTTGCCATTCATCTATAAATTAAAAATCTTGTTTTTATTATAACATTTTTTTTATAAACAATAAAGCATTTTTTTTAAATCGGAAATTTTTTTTAGAAATCCCCGATTTATCAGAATATGTATAAAAATTTCTCTATAGTTGTTAAAACTGTATAAATAATAAACTTTCCGAACAATATAAACGTTATTTTTTTACTGATAAAATAGCCCCCGTTTAATAACCTGTAAAAATTAGCGGGATTTTTGGCTAACCAATAAAAATTTCTCCATTTATCAAGTTTTTTAAAATTTGCGTATTCATTTTTTATTAGCCCGCTATAATAAATCTTTATCTTCGCGTTAAGCTTACAGCTTACAGCCCCGTTTATTTAGTCAGTTAAAATCATATTCCCCGTTTTAAACTTCATTGAGTCAAAACTACTCGAATTTTTTTATAACAAAAATTCTCGTAACCGACGGCAAAAGTATTTGCCCCAGACTGTCAAAAAAACCAAATGTTAAAAAAATACAAATCTTTAAAAATTTGAAATTACAGAAAGCGCCGCATACTTAAATCCGCAAAACTTCGTTTTGCTGCTCTCCCTTGCAACCTGGCTTGCGCTCCCTCTGAATACAAGAGTAAGTACCCCCCCTTAAAGAAGCGGGGCACTTCCTTTGTCGTTTAAATTATATTTATTTTGATAACTTAGCGATTTTAGCGTTATGAAGAGCAAAACCCAAAAAATAAAAAATAACAATACTTCCGACCGCCTGAATAAGATTTTGAAAAAATGAGGAAGTCGCTTGAATAACTCCATACTCAAAAAGTGAGCTCGCTCCAGCCGCTATAAATTTCTCGGAATCAGGAGTCATAAAATAACCTTTAAGCATAACACCGCATATAAAATATCCCGCTACCATAATAATCTCGCATATAAAAGCCGCCGACATATTTCTAACCGAGAAAAATCTCGATTTCTCGTCAGAATAATCTTTGACCAATCCAGTAATATAACCCATAAGTCCCTTTATAATAAACGTGAATACAGCCCAATGAGGAGACCCCAAAAGGATATCAGCGAGAGCTGACCCCGCCGCTCCTGAGACGGCGCCGTATTTTTTACCGAACATCACAGAAATGATAATAATAAACCCATCGCCGAAATTTATGTACCCCTCTGTCATAGTTGGAACAGGAAGCTTTAAAAACATAGTCCCAAGACAAATAATAGCAGTAAAAAGCCCTGTGAGGCAAATCGTCTGGGTACTTGTTCTCTCCATTTTCGCGCTTGTCTTTCTCATAGTTAAACACTCCTTTTATAAATCACACCTGCGGCCCGCGAACTTATAGTCAAATCACTTGAAAAATGAACAAGTTTGACGGCTAAAAATATCTTCCACATTCTAAAATCCGCTGACCGAAAAAAAACAGTTCATTCTCTCAATTAAAAATTGGCAGAATAAAATCTAAGGCATATGAAAAATCCAATCTGGTAAGTAAGCCCGCCTTTTGATTTCTTATAATTTTAATTATCTCATCTTAATATGTCAAGTCTTTTTTGAAACAAAAGCAAAAGGCGGTTTTCAGACAAAACACTCAGTTTTTGTATAAAATAAATAAAAACCCTTAAAAAAAGTGAAAAAAAGTGTTAATAATTTTTTTCACTCCTCAAGGGTTCTGTTATAGGCGTTTACAAAAAAAGGCTCTTCCCTTTCCGCCACGTCAACACGATAATAAGGGATTGATATAATTTTATTTCCCCTGACAAAATCGTCAAAATAATATCCCTTAGCGATTTTCAAAACGGAAACATTTTCCGTACCGCAAATCTCCCCCGCCTTCTCAGAAAAAATAAACAAAGCCTCGTCAGCGGAACAAATATCAACTTCACTTCCATATAAATTTTTAACAGGAAAATATCTAAGTTTGACATACATACCGCCGTTTTTAAAAATTTTAAATCTCATATAATTGCAAAAAACAGACGTGTTTTTATAACGACCTATATACTCAACTATATAACAGTCGCTAAATTCCCTTACGCCATAATCCTCTAAATCGTCAAAAAACTCCTCAGCCCGAAGAGCATACTCCTCACAAGCCTTAATAGCTGATTCCCTGTCCATGGGAACTTGTTTAAAAGCGTTGGGACTTTCAAACTCAACAATATCCTCTTTTATAAAAATAGTGGCGTCATCTAAAGATAAAATTGTTTTCTCAAAATCTGTCGTTCTTTTGACGTCTCCGCTTTCGGGAAAAAATATTTTTTGAATGTTAATCTCGTCATAGTAATACTCGCCGAAACTTACCTGAAGCATAGGGCTGTAATCGATGGGTATATCGCATGAGGCGTCTATTTTCACCTTTCTCTCGTTTAAAATTGTTTTAACCGAGTCTATCTGTTCATCAGTGATAATATATCTCTTGTTAAAGAAAATATTACAGAAAAAAAGAACCGTATTTAAAAAAATAAGAAAAATAATGGTATAGTTTTTCGCTTTTCCCCAGTCCATATAATCACCCCGATATTAGACTTCTTTCAAGACATCGCGTCAATTTTTGAAAGATTAGAAAAATGTTTTTTCTTTATTTAGGACGTATCTCCGTCCGGCGTTGCTGTTTAAGTTACTTAACAGGTCTTATATAGTCCGTTCCGTCAACATTTATAAGCCAGCTTAAAAAAGCCTGACCATTATCGTCTAAAATATAAATAAGCTCGACGTTCTCAATAATCTCATTGGAGTCTGACACACTTATGTTTTTACCGTCGCTCTGAATTTCCGCCAAAACCTCATTTATAGCGCTTATAAAACCTTTTTCCACACTCTCCGTTTTAGAGTCGTCGGAATAGAAATCACAGGCGAGCCTGCGATATTTTGAAACTCTCCCATCATTTAGAGTTATTTCTATAGCTGAGCGCATACCCGTGTTTTTTTTGATATCCTCCCCAAGTTTTATAGTGAAATCATTTATTTTATAATCAAAATAAAAAATAGTTTTTTCGCTGTCCTCCGTATAACCGCTTAAAAAATATTCGTTTTTTATATTAGAGTCCTTTTTAAGAACGGAAACGGCGTTTTTATACTTGCCGTAAAAATCCTTCTCCCCGCCGTTTTTCTCAGCGGTATAGTTGTAAAGCTCCAAAACGCCGGCGGGATAATATTTCACAACCGTGTTCTCATCACTGTAAATAAACACGCCGTTTGAAAAAGACGTCCATTTTGAGGCTGAGTTGTCAAAAAATACGTCCACCGCTCGTTCAAGTTTAACTTGTTGAAACTCACCCTCCCCAAAAAAAGGATTTTGGGCATTAATTGGGTAATAATCCGATTTAACTCCGTTCCACTGAGGTATAAAAATATTTCCCTTAAATAAATTAAGGCCGTTTTTAACGCTGGCTGTATAATAAATATCTTTACCACCCTGAACAGAGCCTATAGCGTCGTATACGGTATAAGCGTAATTACTTTTCTCAATGGAATAGAAGCGGGCGGAATTGGTCTTTCTGTTTCCAAAACCGACTAAAATACGCTCTGGAATAGTCGTCACGGGCATAATGACCACCGTGTCCGTTTTCTCCGAAAAATCTTTTAAAAGTTCCTCTCTGAAACCGAACATTTTGGAAAGACTGACGTTGTCCATCTCAACGCCGTACCTGTAAACCACCGACCTCGCCTGAAATATCTCTTCCCAATTAAATTTATCGGCTGAATAGACGCTCCCGTTTTCCATAGTAAGTTTAACGGCGTTGTCAAACACGCTTTTGCTGTCATTTTTATAAATATCGTTCTTCATACAAATGAGCCTGTCACTCCCTTTGTTTACAATAATACTGTCAAGGGAATAAACAAGCCCGCCATCGTCAAAATCATTTGACGTTTTGAAAAAAGAGTAAAAAAAGTTATGGTTTGAAAAACCTTCAAACCATAACTCTGAAGTTTGATAAACAGCAAGTATCACGAAAAAAGCAATTATAAAATTTTTAGTAATATTTAATCTCATTAAAATCACCTTTGCCCCGGAAGGACAATTCCCTGCCGAAGTTCAATTTTTATCTCACTTTTTTTACGTTTAACGACAGCTGATACCTCTGAGTATTTTTCCCCGTTGACAGCCTTAACCACAATAAGGTTTTTGCCGATGCTAAGGTCAACGTCCTCAAGAAAAATCTCTGAAAGCCCGACTGTTGTCTTATACCTGTCTAATTCAATCAAATTCGCCTCATCAGCGTCGTCCGCCACACGATACACAATTATTTCGACCTCTGTGTCCTTTTCGGCGGTTCCCGAAATAATTCTCGAACTGTCGAACGTGGTTTCCGCGCCCTTTTGTAAATTTATACCGCCGGTAATCCCAAACTTTTCAACATCTTGAGAGCCGGAAGCCGCAAGAACGCATATCGTAGACGTAGCTATTATAAATAACAAAACGGATATAAATGATAATAACTTTTTCATGACAGCCTCCTTTCCAAGAACCTTCAAAGTTCTTTAATATACTTTCAAATGTCAAATTCATATACAGCTCTTTGGTCTATCGGTAATATAAACTTATCCTCTACACACCAAATGTTTATAAGAACTGTCGCCGTAAAATAAAAACACTTATAAAAATTTTCCGGTTTAAATCTCACAAAAAATATGTATGAGCCTATATTCCATAAAACAATTTTTAATTATTTTAATATTCTTAGGCTAAATTCTTATAGTAATATTATAACCTATTAATGTTACAATTATGTTACACGTCGATTACTTTTAAATTAAATATATAAAAAATTTTTTCCAATACATGAAAGTTTGCCAAAACTACTCAAATTTTTGTATAACAAAAATTCTCATAACCAACGGAAAAAGTATTCGCCTTTGTATTCAAAGTGAGGCTGGTCGCAAAACTCTGTTTTGCCGCTCGCCCTTGCGTTCTGGCTCGCGCTCCCACCGAATACAAGAGTAAGTACCCCCCCATTCGCGCCAACTTAAAAGATTAAAACCGTGGGACTTCCTATGTCGGTTAAAATTTTAAACGTTTTATCGCTAACCTGTTTAAAAATTTTGTGACAGCCGTCAAAATCAAACCAATTTTATAAAAGCTTAAACATAATTCCAAAAACATAACATCACTTTGTCAAATGCTCCATATGTTCTCTCGCCGCTCTCACAAATCCCAAAAACAGAGGATGCGGCCTGTTCGGTCTTGACTTAAACTCAGGGTGAAACTGCACACTTATAAACCATGGATGGACGTCCTTTTTAAGCTCAACAATCTCGACAAGTTTCTCGTCCGGAGAAATTCCGGCGATTACAAGGCCATTCTCTTTCAT
This sequence comes from uncultured Eubacteriaceae bacterium, assembly GCA_947565475.1. GTDB lineage: Bacteria > Bacillota > Clostridia > Lachnospirales > CAG-274 > MGBC114079. The sequence goes on along the minus strand of CANOGI010000069.1, from coordinate 3,275 downwards.
CTTGTTTCTAAACTCGTTATTAAACTCATACCGATGTCTGTGTCTTTCATAAATAAGTTCCTCACCATATGTTTCAAAGGAGAGAGAATCTTTTAACAACCTGCATGGATAAGCTCCAAGGCGCATTGTCCCGCCCAGCTCGTCAATATCTTTCTGTTCCGGCATAAGGTCTATAACTGGATAAGGAGTATCCTTGTTTATCTCCGATGTATGAGCTCCCTCAAGTCCTAAAACATTTCTCGCGAACTCAATAACCGTACAGTGCATACCAAGACAAATTCCCAAAAATGGTATTTTACTTTCCCTTGCGTATCTCACGGAGTCAATTTTTCCCTCGACTCCCCTCTCGCCGAACCCTCCGGGAACAAGTATAGCGTCCACCCCGCTTAAACACTTCTCGGCTCCCAACTTCTCAACGTCCTCGGCGTTTACCCATTTAATGGATACTTCAGCGTCCGAGTGAATTCCGGCGTGTTTAAGGGACTCAACAATAGAAATATAAGCGTCGTGAAGCTCAACATATTTCCCAACTAAAGCAATAGTAACTTTTTTGTTAAGGCTTTTTTGTTTCTCAACAACCTGCCGCCAGTCGTTTAAATCCGGCTCCGTATAGGGAATATCAAGTTTTTCGCACACTATATGAGCGAATTTCTCTTTTTCAAGAAGTAAAGGTATCTCATAAAGAGACTCGCAGTCAATATTTTCCATAATACAGTTTTTGTCAACATTGCAGAAAAGAGCGAGTTTGTCTTTCATATCCTGGCTCATAGTGTGCTCAGTTCTGCATACGATGATGTCGGGCTGTATACCAATAGCGAGAAGCTGTTTTACCGAGTGTTGGGTAGGCTTAGTTTTCATCTCACATGACTTTCTAAGATATGGGATTAAAGTCACGTGGATATATAAAACATTTTTTTTCCCAACATCGCTCGCGACCTGTCTTATGGCCTCAAGAAAAGGTTCGCTCTCAATATCCCCGACAGTTCCGCCGATTTCGGTGATTACAATATCAGCGCCTGTTGACTTGCCGGCTCTGAAAACTCTATCTTTTATAGCGTTGGTAATATGAGGAATTACCTGCACAGTAGCCCCCAAATATTCTCCTTTGCGCTCCTTGTTTAAAACCGACCAATAAATTTTTCCCGTTGTGATGTTGTTATTTATAGTCAGACTCTCATCAATAAACCTCTCATAGTGTCCAAGGTCGAGGTCTGTCTCTCCGCCGTCATCGGTGACAAAAACCTCGCCGTGCTGATACGGGCTCATAGTACCGGGGTCAATATTAATATATGGATCAAACTTCTGAATTGTTACCTTATAGCCTCTCGCTTTTAAAAGACGTCCGAGAGAAGCGGCGGTAATCCCCTTGCCTAACCCGGAAACGACTCCTCCCGTAACAAAAATATATTTTGTCTGCATTTCGTCACCTCATAAATAAAATAAAACCTCGACATAAAAACCATCACAGTTTGCTGAAAAGAACCTCAACAGCCTTCTCAAACACTTTGTCGTCTTTATAGTTTTTGTTTATAATCTCGCTGTTAATCGCCGAAATAACTGAATAGTCCAGTTCTCCCGTTTCTTTAAGAGAATATTTATTCTGCAATTCCTTTATAACGGCTCTTTTCTTCTCATTTGTCGCTATATCGTATCCTAAAGCTTTAAGAGCGGTCTCAACGTCCTTTTGAAAATCTTCCGAGTCGTTCGCTATCATTTTTATCTGCTCTACCTCATAATTCGGAACAACGCCGACGCCGTTTATTTTTCTCCCGCTCATCGGGAAAAATTCCTCTGTAGTCATTTTAAGAGCGCCGAGCTTCTCAAGCTCTATAATAGCCTGGGTCACGCCCTTTCCATAAGTTTTAGAACCCACAACAGCCGCGCCGTTGTCTTTTAAAACAGCGGCCACAAGCTCTGAGGCTGAGGCGGTAGCCTCGTTGGTAAGAATAGCGATGTTGTTAAACGGGACGCCGTTATCCTCTGAATTTACATTGTATTTGCCGTCTTTTCTTTTAATGTTTAAAAAGGGCCCTTCTTTAACCAACACTTCGCATATCTCATAAGCGGATTGAGTAACGCCTCCGCCGTTAAACCTCAAATCAAGGATAATCCCCTCGACATTTTGTTTTTTCATTTTCTCAACGGCTTTTTTAAATTCCTGTCCCGTTTTGTCGGCAAATGAGGAAATCTGGATATATCTTACCTTATCCGCCTTGTTTTTGTCAAGCCCCTGTAAAAGTTCGTCTACTTTTGACACAAAGACAGTCGGCGCTAAAAACTCATCCACCTTAAGGGAAAACTCCTCGTCTTTGCCATCCCGCCTTACTACAACTTTAATGGTTTTGCCCTTTTTGCCTGAGACAAATGAGGTAATCTCATTCCCGTCTTTTCCTTTAATATCCATACCGTCCACTGAAATGAGTATATCCCCTTTTTTAATTCCCGCGGTCTCGGCCGGGCTTCCGTCATAAACCGCCGTTATAAGAGGATATCCGTCCTCTTGGTCTAAATAATATGAAATACCCATTCCAACGTGCTCGCTTGTGGTATCCTCAATAGTTTCCTTAAATTTATCGGCGTCAAGAAACTCGCTGTACTCGTCCAAAGTGCCAGCCATTCCCGAAACAGCGCCCTTTACAAGCGCTTCTAAGGAAACGTCGTCCACATAATAATTGCTTATAAGCGCCATTATGCCTTTTAAGTATTCCCCGGCAAACTCAATTTCCTCCTCGGCGGAAATAACCTCCTGACCATTTTTTAAGGCTTCCTCCTCGGCTAAAACGCTGTATTGCAAAAATCCTGTTAAAATCGCCGCCGTTAAAACAAGAGAAAGAAACATTTTTTTCAATTTTGCCTCTTTAATATACTTGCTCTCATTTATTCTCATATAAACCCATTCCTCCAATTACAATATAATACGGCTGAAAACCTATAATCAATTAGCGTAGTTTACAATATGCTCTGTATAATCCGTAAGAAGGTCGTCTCGCATATAATTAACAAGTCTGTTCACAAAAGCCGCCGCCTCCGCTTTTGAGACATAGCTTTTGGGTCTGAAGTTGCCGTCTGAGTCACCCGCGATGATTCCTAATCTGGCGGCCGCATAAACTTCCTTTTTCGCCCAGTCCGCCACATACCTGTCGTCGGCGAAAGACGTTACGGGAGTCGGGTCAAGACCTAAATTCTCAAGTCCGAGTATTCTTAAAAGTATAACGATAGCCTCCTGCCTCTCTATAGGAGCGTCGGTGTAAAAATGACCGTTGTCGCGTCCCACG
>CANOGI010000068.1 GCA_947565475.1 uncultured Eubacteriaceae bacterium | reverse complement strand
TTCGCCGTCGGTTACGAGAATTTTTGTTATACAAAAATTCGAGTAGTCTTGACTTATAGCGAAGCAATAAAATAATGAACAGAAAATTTTTAATAAAAACTGATATATGAAAGGCTTATTATTTTACTACTCACGCTATAATTTTCGCTAATCGCTATAATTTCAAACAATATAAGCGCTTTTTTTAATCACTGATTCAAATTACAAAAAACTGTTTCTCAATCCGGCGTTTTCCTTATATTAAGAGTATAACCTTTTTACGGGAATTTTTCAATACTAATTTTTTTTAAATGGAGAATCTTTCAAATGTTTTTTTATTTTTATAAATCCTCCCACCCATAAAAACGTAATAAATATAGAAAATGGAATAAAATATAAAGGAATATCAGCAAGTAAAATAAAATCGTAAGTTCCGTGTAAAATAAAAGGAATAAAAAACGCTAAAATAAGAGCGGAAAATTTTTTACCTTTTATAAATTTAGCCACCGAAAAATAAAATCCCATAAACACGGCGAAAAGAGCGTGCCCCGGAACAGACAAAACCGCCCTCAGAAGAGCAGTTTCAATGCCCCCCGTATTTGGGTTAAAAACATATAAAACATTCTCAAAACCGGCAAATCCAAGGGATATAAAAACAGAATAGGCTATTCCGTCATACGGCTCGTTAAAATTCTTATTTCGGCCTATTAGAAAAAATAAAACAATAAACTTAAAAAATTCCTCAACAAAAGCGGCGACACAAAAAGAATTAAAGAAAGCCTCCTTGTTTCCCCCCAAAGGTGAAAACCCGTCTATGAGATTTTCAAAAAATATAATGGGAAAAGTGATAACTATACCAAAAAACACTCCTGTAAAAAGTAAAATAAGAGGTTCTTTCTCATATTTATCCCTAAAATAGATGTAAAACAAAATAACAATAACGGGAGCGACCGCGAGCCTTAATAGCATAAATAAAAAATCCTTTCATTTTAAAACCGCCGATTATTAATCAGTGTTTACTTATATACTATTCATATATTACCCTTTTGTTAATTTTAATATTCTTATATCGTCGCCCAAAAATTCTAAAAAGTCATAATTTCCGTAAAACCTTGATACAACCCTGTCCGAATATTTGTCAACAATATCTTTCGGCTCTAAATTTGTGGAAATAACAACAGATTTTTTTTTAATATATCTTAAATTTATAATATTAAAAAATTCTGAAGACGTAAAAGATGTCTGAAATTCCGTTCCCAAATCGTCTATAATCAATAAATCAGCGTCAAAAATAAGTTTTAAAACATCTCCAAGCTCTTCCGTGTCATTTTTAAAAGTATTCTTCTCAAGCATTTTAAAAAGCTGAGAAGCCGATAAGTACAACACGCTTTTGCCCCCGTCTAAAAGCTCTTTCGCTATACAGTTGCATAAAAAAGTTTTTCCAAGTCCCGATTTTCCATATAAATATAAATTCATAAACTTATTGTCAAAATCTTTAACAAAGTCTAAAGCCTTGATTAAAATTGACTCTATTTTTTCTTTAGGCGATTTCTCTGATGAAGATTCCGCCTTGTCCGAATACAAAGAAATATCAAATGTCCCGAAATTCTCAATTTTAAGTACCTCTTTAATATTAGACATATCATACGCGGCCTCAATAAGTCTTTTTTTAAAGCAGTGACACTCTTTTCCGCCTATATATCCCGTATCCTTGCATATTCCGCATTTGTAAACATCAGTAAAAAAATCCTCGCCAATTCCGTAAAGAGCATACAGCTCACTTTTTTTTCTCAAAAGCGCCTCGTTTTCTTCCTTAAGCTTTGAAATATCTTTCTTCCCGCCTTTTTTCAAAGAATTTCTGGCAAACTCTATATTGACCCTCATAATTTCCTCGTCAACTTTTTTTATGTCTGGAATAAGAGCATATATCTCGTCAACTTTTTTTTTGTAAAGCTCGTCGGAAATAAGTTTCTCTTTTTCATATTCTCTCAGAACTTTTTTATAAATTTCGGCTTTAGTCATAAAATCAACCCTTTAATTTAAAAACTCATTAATCCGTATTTCCTTTGTCAAGCAGCTCGCCCTTTAGTTTGTTAAGAGCGTCAAAATCCCATTTTCTTTGTTCATAATTTACAAAATTATTCGTTTTTCCCCCCGCTTTTCTAGTATCATTTAATCTATTTTTATTTTCCGATTTTGTTTTGTTAAACTCAAAGTCAATTTTCTCAATATCAGAAATATTTTTAACGCCTTGTTTATACCACTTTTGAATAATTGAGTCAGCATACTCAAAAGCCGGCTTTCCCGTTTTAAGAACAGTTCTCTTGCACGCCTCCTTAATTAAATCAAGTGGAAGCTTTTTAATCCAGTCATCCATAAACTTAATCTGCCCATCAACAGGAACTATCACGGAAATGCCGAAAGCTTTCATAATCTCACGATACTCGTTATTAAAGATTTTAACAAGCTCGCTCGCTTTCTCAACAGAATCAATTCCCCTTTCGCTCCAATCTATGGCGACAGACTCGATATATCTTAAATTTCTTCCCTTTCCGTTTTTCATACAATACTTAATAAGAAACTCAATAACATCCGCCGGCATATTAAGCCAATCGTAAAGACTGAAAACAAGTTTCATTTTACTGTAATCAAGCATAGATGAAAACGCTCTCTCGGCGGTTTTAAAAAGATTTTTAATCTCTTCTTTCTCACTGTAAGCGTTTAGCTCATCAATACTGTAGTCAGGAATTTTTCCTCTTTCCTTCTTCACTTTAACAATAGTTTTCTCATCATCTTCTGAAGATAAATCGCCGTTTTTTACAGCAGAATTATAAGATTCTGAAACCCTTATATCCAAAAACTCAATAAAAAATCCATCTTTATTCTCAATAAAATCCACAACGCCCTCTTTTTTCCAAAACTTCCATGCGTTAAGAACGTCGCTTTCCAAAATATCAAAATCCTCGGCGATATTTTTTAAAGTGAGCGCCTGCCCCTCAATACATTTTTTAAGAGCGTATATGTAAATACAAACAAAAACAGATTTAGCTCTTGTAATGTATTTTTCAATAAAAATATTGGAAACAGGCAAAAAATTTAAATTTACGCTGTTTTTCATATTTATATACGACATAAAAACCCTTTCCCTTACAGCGTATTTAAAAAACAAAATATACTTAAATCAAGTCTATTTTTCATAACTTCCTTATGTTTTGTTTCTAAACACGCCCCTATTAAAAACAGGGCGCCGCAAGACGCCCCCTGACTATCGACAAACTTAATTTTTCCTAAATATGGCTATCCAAAACAATTTCATTTCACCAAAATAATCTTAGATAAAATATTTTATTATTTATATCGAAACAATAAAAGAATACATAGATAATATTTAACAAAATATTATGATATACCAAAGAATTATTTTATTGTTTCAAGCTAAAAATTCCACGGTTTACTATAAATCATTTAATCATATCAATAACCTTTTTCACTGTTTCAATATAAGAATTAATCATTGAACTACTAAACACCTCAGAAGTGTTCTCAGAAAACCTCTCAAACAATAGAGAAATAATTACAAAAGGTATTTTGTTTAAATAACAGGTATGAGCTACAGCTCCGCTTTCCATATCAACACAAAGCGCCTTAAACTCATTTCTTATATCACTTTTCTCTGAACTTTCGTATACAAGCTTATCACCTGTCACAATTCTTCCAATAGCCGTATTTAAACCGCAGTCCTCTGAAGCTTTAGATGATAAGGCGATAAGTTCTGGATCCGCCTTAAAAAAACTCTCGTCCATACGGTAAATAACTCCTTTGGAAACTCCAAAAAATGAGGCGTCAAAATCATGATAGCATACGTCGTCCGAAATGACAATATCACCCGTTGTCATTTCACCGCCTAATATCCCCGCGGTAGTAACGTTAATAATATAATCCACGGCATACATATCAATAAGTATTTGCGTACAAATCGAAGCGTTGACTTTTCCTATTCCCGACCTTACTAAAACGACATTGTTTCCAAACATTTTTCCCATAACAAAGTCAAGACCCACAATATTTTTAGCGGAAATTATCTCCATTTCAGACTTAATACTGTTAATTTCTTCTAAAGTTCCTATAACGGCAATAGTTTTCATTATAAACCTCCTATCGTTGTTCTGCGGAAATTCCGATTTATGAATAACGAACTTACAAAAAGCAAAACAACAAAGCAATTCATAAAATATATCCGCGAACTTATAATACTAACCTCTTTTTAAATAACATATAAATCACTCATAAGGACAAAAAATACTCTATAAGCAAAAAAACAAAATATTAAATAAAATAATTTTTTATTTCCTCCTGATTATAAGAAATCGCATTATTTTTTAATGAGATTAGTATAAAGAATATTAGCATTATTTTAAAGTCTTGCTATCGGTTATTAATAATAACCCATTAGAGCGTATCTTAAATCAGTCAATATCAATTCTCATTTTAATTATATTAGAATTACGCGAAAAAATATTTTTTTATTTTTATCGGAGCGTATTTGAAAACTATGTAATATAACGTGAGTTCGATAAAAAATAACAGCAAAATATAGTTTTACTCAGAAGTTTTTGTCAAACTTTTTTCAATAAGCGCCACAAAGAAATACAGACGGCGTAAGCCAACTTTTAGCAGAGCCAAAAGCACTGACCAGTTTGCGGTGCTTGAGGCAAAGCCTCAAGGTTTTTATTCTTAAAGAGCATTTTTGGAGATTTGGAACTTTTTTTCAATTGAAAAAGGTTCCATTAACTATAAATTTTTGTCGAACTCACGTTATTATAAGAGCAATACAAATCATCAAACATAATATAAATTCATCTCAAAACTCCAATAGCCCTCAATTTTTTTATTTCTTCACGTATTTTAGTTTTCAGATACACAATGGTAATTTTATAAAAGGTCAAAGAAATTTAAAACTTAACTCACACCCATCAAAATACTTTGAAAAATTGTAGAAAAGCAGATACGTCCAAAGCCTCAAAATGTCCATAAAACTTTTTCTCCGCAATGGGGAAAAAGTTCGCTGTCTATTTATATGCTCAGCAAACTTTAGGCCCAAAGCATACAACAGTGTTTTATACTTTTTATCTATAAATTAAATATTTAGATACGCTTTTAAATTTTTTCATAACTCAAGCCTGCCATAACAGAGGCAAACAATCTACTCAACAGTAACGCTTTTAGCGAGATTTCTTGGTTTATCAACATCATTGCCAAGTCCCAAAGCCATATAATACGCGAAAAGCTGCTGAGGTATATTAGCGAGTAAAGGAGTAAGCATCCAATGAGTACGGGGTATATAAAATACGTCGTCAGCATATTTTGAGATTTCCTTATTCCCGTCCATCGCGATAGCGAGAACTTTCGCGCCTCTGGCCTTACACTCCCTTATATTACTTACCGTCTTGTCAAAAAGCTCCTCTTGAGTGACAATACCGATAACAAGAGTAGACTCCTCAATAAGGGCAATCGGTCCGTGCTTAAGCTCTCCGGCGGCATAAGGCTCACTGTGGAGATAAGCTATTTCCTTAAGTTTTAAAGACCCCTCCTGAGATACAATATAATCAAGTCCTCTTCCAATGTAAAATACGTTTTTAGAACCTATATATTTATGCATAAATCTTTTTAAGGCTGGTTCTTTAGTCAATATACTGTTTACAAGGGATGGGAGTTCCTCCATAGAGTCTTTAATTTTTATAAATTCCTCCAAAGACATTTTCCCAAGCTCAAGAGCAATGTGGCAGGTAATAAGATACATTGACACTACCTGAGCGGTAAAAGCCTTTGTGGAGGCCACGGCTATCTCAGGGCCGGCCAGAGTATACAATACGTCGTCTGACTCCCTCGCTATAGAACTTCCGACAGCGTTTACAATACCAAGAGTTCTCGCCCCCTTTTCTTTAGCGAGGCGCATAGCGGCGATAGTATCCGCCGTCTCTCCCGACTGTGAAACAACAATCATTAAAGTTTTGTCGTCGATTAAAGGGTCTTTATATCTAAACTCACTGGCAACCTCCGAGTTAACAGGAATCCTCACAACTCTCTCAATAAGATATTTCCCCACAAGTCCGGCGTAATACGCCGTTCCGCAGGCAACAATATAAATTCTGTTAATATTTCTAAGCTCTTTTTCGCCCAATTTAATGCTGTCAAGCTCAACACCGTTTTCTTTAAGGCGCGAGTTTAAATTGTCCCTCACAACTTTAGGTTGTTCATGAATCTCTTTAAGCATAAAATGGTCATATCCGCTTTTTTCCGCCGCCTCAATATCCCAATCAACCTTAAAAATATCCTTTTTAACCTCATTTTTCTCCAAGTCAAGAATTTTAACCGAGTCCGCCGTAAGAACGGCAACTTGATTATCGTCAATGAGATAAACGTCTCTTGTGTAATTCAATATGGCGGGCATATCAGACGCGATAAAATTCTCGCCTTCTCCAAGCCCTACAACAAGAGGGCTATCTTTTCTTGTCGCGATGAGCTGGTCCGGAAAATCCCTGCATAATATTCCTAAAGCGTAAGAACCTTCTATTCTGTCAAGAACTTTAAATACGGCGTCTAATATATCCATTCCGCTTTTATAATAATAATCAATTAAATGGGCGACTGTTTCCGTGTCCGTTTCTGACGCGAATTTATAACCCTTTTCCTCAAGTTCCTCTTTAAGAGACATATAATTTTCTATAATTCCATTATGAACAACGGCGATTTTTGAGTCATCGCTGAAGTGAGGGTGTGCGTTTCTGTCCGACGGAACACCGTGAGTAGCCCACCTTGTGTGCCCTATTCCGACTTTGCCGTTTAACGGTGACATATAAAGCTTATCCTGAAGATTCTGAATACGTCCTTTTGTTTTGCAAATATTTATTTTGTCCTGTTTAGAGTCATAAACGGCGACCCCGGCGGAATCATACCCTCTGTACTCAAGTTTGGATAACCCGTTTATAAGAACAGGAACAGCGTCATTTTTACCGATATAACCAACAACACCGCACATTGGCAGTACCTCCCGAAAAATATTAATAATAAACCGAAACACGCCTTAAATCCTCAGGAACTTCCATAGCGTTTAAGGCGATTATAAAATTTTTTAATTTAGCCGTTATTTGAGTAATTCCTCAATAAGGTCGGCGAGCTTTCTCGCCTCTCTTTCAATTTCCTCTTTGTCCCTGCCCTCAAGCATAACCCTGACTATAGGTTCCGTACCTGACGGACGTATAAGAACTCTTCCCTGTCCCTCAAATTTTCTCTCAAGCTTCTCAATTTCTGTTTTAATTGTCTCGTTTGATAAATAGTCATCTTTTTTACTTCTGTCAACAGTGGCGTTAATAAGAACCTGCGGTAAAATCTCCATAATATTTTTAAGCTCCGAGAGTTTCTGACCCTTTTTTTTCAAAATACTCAAAAGCTGAATCGCTGTAAGTATTCCGTCGCCCGTTGTATTGTGCTCAAGAAAAATAATATGTCCCGACTGCTCTCCGCCTAAAGTGTCGTTTCTCTCAAGCATTCTCTCAAGGACATATCTGTCGCCAACTTTAGTCTTCTCAATATTTATTCCTTTTTGGTCTCCCATTATAAAGAGTCCGAGATTGCTCATAACCGTAGCTACTATTGTATTATTTTTAAGTTTACCCAATTCTTTAAGATATGAACCGCAGATGGCCATAATTTGGTCACCGTCTACCATCTCGCCATTCTCATCAACAGCGAGACATCTGTCGCCGTCACCGTCAAAAGCTATTCCCACGTCGGACTTTGTCTCAAGAACAAACCTTTTAAGGCTTTCCATATGGGTAGAACCGCAGTCTTTGTTTATATTGGTTCCGTCGGGCTCCCTGTGAATAGCGCAAACCTCCGCCCCAAGTTCGTGGAGAGCTATTGGAGCCGCCTTGTAAGTAGCGCCGTTCGCACAGTCAATAGCCACTTTAAGACCCGTAAGTTTAACGTCTGTCGTACCTTTTAAAAATTTAATATAGTCGTCTATAGCGTCATATTCAACAATCTTAGAGCCTACCGCCTCTCCAACAGGTCTCGGAATATCGTCGGCTGAACTTGTCATAATCTCCTCAATTCTCGCTTCAGTCTCGTCGGGAAGTTTAAAGCCCTTGCTGTTAAAAAATTTTATTCCGTTATCCTTTACGGGATTGTGAGAAGCACTTATAACCACTCCCGCGTCGGCGTTATACTCTCTTACGAGATGAGCCACCGCCGGTGTCGGAACCACACCAAGGGAAATCGCTTTCGCGCCTACCGAACATATGCCGGCAATTAGAGCCGCCTCAAGCATATCCCCCGATATTCTCGTGTCCATCCCGACAATTATTTTTGGTATATTTTCAGTCTCTTTCGTAAGAACAAAAGCGCCCGCTCTGCCTAAATTATATACAAGCTCAGGTGTAAGCTCCGTATTCGCCACACCCCTTACTCCATCTGTTCCAAAAAATTTTCCCATATTTAAGTTTTCCTCCTAAAAACAATAAAACAATCACTTTCGACATTATAACACTTAATATAAATATATTCAATAAAAATTTTATTATTTTACCAAGGATACGTCTTTTTTAAGGTTTACGGACAATCCTGACCGTCTATTATTAATCCTCGCTCTCAAAAATCAATTATGTCGTTTCATCCATATTCGTTTCACTCGCCTCGTTTCGCATAGCTTCTCTGACTTCCTCAGAAGTCTCCGTTTGACTCTCGTCCTCATCTTGACTATCGGGAATCCGCTCTATTTTAACGTCAGTAAAAGACTCCTCTGAAAGCTCAACTCCCTCTGGAAGCTCAAACTCAACTTTAAGTGATGGATGTGTTCCTTCCGAAAGACCTGAAACATTGATTTTTCCCTTTATATCACTTTCGTTAAGACCATCTATAATTTCTTTTGCGCCCTTAACTTTTATTTTTACATCGCCTGTCAAGTAAACCTCTCTGTCCGCGTCCGCTCCCTCAAAGGAAATATTTTCGTTTCTTATGGAAATTTCTTTTTCATATGTCTGGGTAAGGTCTATGGTTACTGTCACCTCTTTTTTAGTGCCAGATTTTATACTTAACTTGTTTTTAGCGATATGAGCGTTCACGTCAAAAGTCTTAACAATTCTATTTTCGCTTTCCCCATTGATTTTTATAACAGGTTTAATAGCTCCTACGTTTGAAACCTCTTCTTCCTCTCCGACAACCTCTATATATTTAGGCTCCCACTCTATTTTCGATATTTCAAAACCCTCCCCCGGGCTGCCTTCCACTGTGGGCTGCTCAACTGGGATTTTTCCATATTTGTAAATACCTATACTAACCTGAACAGTTTCAGGTTCAATAACGATTGAACTTAACTCATTGCCGTTTTTGTCAAAAGCGACTGGCTTAAATTTTTCCTGAAACCCTTCAGAAACATCAGAAACATCAAGAAATACTTTAACTGAATCTATTTTATCTATTATCGACGACGCCCCCTTAACTTTAACAACAGGAGGCATAACAACCGTTTCCCCCGCGAGATACCCGTTCGAGAGCTCACCCTCAGAGTCAACATTGACTTCTTTCTCAACCTCGACTACGTTATCAAGCTTAACTGAGATTTCCGCCGGTATAAAATTAACAAGTTCATAGGTATAAACATAACTTGTGGGAATAACCGGTGTAACGGCGACTTTAAATGGTTCGTTCAAGTCTTCGGCATAAAGCATGGCGAATTGTTTCAAATCGACTGTCGCCGTAATCTCCTTTTTGTTCTTGCTTAGCTCGTCAAGAGCCGTTCTGGTGGATTTAACTTTTATATCTATTCTTGTGTTCTCTATTTCCTCCTTGTTTATTACCGCGAAACCTCTCTCAGTAAGTTTATCCT
>CANOGI010000067.1 GCA_947565475.1 uncultured Eubacteriaceae bacterium | reverse complement strand
TTCGCGTTATAAAGTTTAGGTCAAGCCTTTTTAAAGGCCCTCCGGGTGTGGGACAGCGTTCCACGGTTTTAATCTTTTAAGTATCAAAATACAAAAAAATGTTTTAACCGTTTTTAGGTACATTTTTAAATGAGCTTTTCAGAGAAACAATTCTATTAAACACAAGGTTTTCATCTGTAGAATTTTTAGAGTCCACACAAAAATACCCATTTCTTATAAATTGAAATCTGTCCATAGGTTTCGCCCCTTTTATGGAGGGCTCACACATACAGTTTTCAGCGACAGTAAGTGAATTTGGATTAAGCGCGTATCCGTTCTCACTGTTTTCATCCTCAACAATGAGATTCTCATAAAGCATAGCCGTCGTTTTAACAGCGTCTTGAACAGAAACCCAATGAATGGTGCCTTTTACTTTTCGTTCCGTAAAATTAAGACCGCTTTTTGTTTTCGGGTCATAAGTGCAATGAACCTCAGTAACAACGCCGTTTTCGTCTTTCACAAAATCCGTGCAAGTAACAAAATAAGCGCCTTTAAGCCTTACTTCCTTACCTACGGAAAGTCTAAAAAATTTCTTTGGAGGTTCCTCCATAAAATCACTTCTCTCAATATAAAGCTCTCCGGAGAAAGGAACCAGCCTTTTTCCTAACGCCTCATTCTCAGGATGATTCTCAATCTCAAGCATTTCGCTCTCACCCTCTGGATAATTCGTAATAATAAGCTTAATTGGGTCTAAAACCGCCATAACGACAGGCGTTTTTCCTTTAAGGTCCTCCCTTATACAATGCTCTAAAAGCGCTGTGTCAACAACGCTGTTAGCCTTTGAAACGCCTATCATATCACAAAACTTTCTTATTGACTCGGGAGTATATCCTCTTCTTCTTATTCCCGAAAGGGTAATAAGTCTTGGGTCGTTCCACCCGTCAACTTTTCCTTCCTCAACCAAAGCTCTTAAAAAACGTTTTCCCATAACAGTATTTGATAAATTAAGTTTAGCGAACTCAATCTGTCTTGGCTTTACCGGAAAATCTATCTCGTTTATAACCCAGTCGTAAAGAGGTCTGTGGTCCTCAAATTCCATTGTGCATATAGAGTGAGTGATTTCTTCTATGGCGTCCTCAACAGGGTGGGCGAAATCATACATCGGGTAAATGCACCACTTATCTCCCGTAGCGTGATGACTCATATGAGCGATTCTGTAAATAACAGGGTCCCTCATATTAATATTAGCTGAAGCCATATCAATTTTCGCCCGCAAAGTTTTCTCACCGTCTTTAAACTCGCCGTCTCTCATCCTTTTAAAAAGCTCAAGATTTTCCTCAATAGAACGATTTCTGTAAGGGCTCTCCTCACCAGGGGTATTCAAAGTTCCTCTGGCGTTTTTCATTTCCTCAGCGGTCATATCGCATACGAAAGCCTTTCCTTTTTTTATAAGTAAAACGGCATACTCATACATTTTATCAAAATAACCCGAAGCGAAATATAATCTGTCCTCCCAGTCAAAACCAAGCCATTTAATATCCTCTTTAATAGAATTTACAAACTCTGTATCCTCTTTCGCCGGATTAGTGTCGTCAAAACGTAAATTGCATTTCCCGCCGTATAATTTAGCCAGCCCAAAATTAAGGCAGATACTTTTAGCGTGTCCTATATGCAAATATCCGTTAGGCTCCGGCGGAAAACGAGTATGCACCTTGTTAAGCTCGCCTTTTAAATCCTCATTAATATAATTATGTATAAAATTCCCCGTACCCTCCAAGGAATTCTCATTTGTGTTTAATTCTGTATTCTCCATTTTCAATCCTCCGTAAAACAATTTATAGTCTACTGTTATAATCTCTTTGAGACAAAATCTCTATGATAAAAAACAGTTTTACATTTATCACAATACCCAAAACGCAAAATTTTATCCGTGGTTTCGTTTCCTATAGAAAAATCCAGCAATACTTTAATATCTTCCCCGTTTCCGCCGCAATTATGTCTTTCAAAATAATAATTTTTAGTTTCCTTAAAATTCTCGGCGTCATCAAAAATAGTGGTAACTTCTTTTAATAAATCCATAATTCGCCTCCAAAATAAAGCAGTTTACCCAAAAAAGCTCAATTATAGCAAAACAATAAAAGTATGAACAAATAAACTTTAATAAAACTCGACATATCAAGTAATTATTTTACTGTTTTGCCCTAAAAATATCGCTAATCGCTATAGAGCGAAATATTTAGTCGCTTCTTTTCTTAATTTATCAATTATCATTGAGCTTTCCTATTATTATAAATTAATTTTCATATTACGTCAATTTTTATTTACAGGAACACCTTAAAAATCAATTTTTAAAAATAACGGTGTATAACTTTTCTTTTTTATGTCAACAATATAACAAAATAAACTAAATCTTAGTATAGTCAAACTACTTGAAAATAAGCAAAAGGAGGCGAGATAAAAATTATTTTCACAAGACAGCAGAAAGAAAGTATAGCCTAAAGCCTATGCCAACTGACACTAACAAATCCAACCTGGATTTTTAGACACCGAACTTGTTCGGGTTTTCAGGTGATTTGACTATAAATACTTTGACTATAAATTCAAAATTAATATAAAAACTTAGCAAAGGAGGAATGAGTTAAATGTTTGACAAAAAAATAACTTTTTTGATTTTTGCCGCTATTTTAATAACAACAGGTATAGGCTCAGGATACTATTTTTACAGCAAAGAAATAAATTCAGGAAGCGATAAAAAGAACGTACAACTTAGGCTCGCCCGTAATATTCAAAATCTTGCCACCGGAGAAAACTGGCTCGCTAATTATAATGAAAGCGCTAAAACAGAGAAAACAACTGAAAATACAAAAATGATTTACGAATATTATTATACTCAAGATGGTATAACAAGACGAAAAGAAAAAAATCTCCCGCCAGAACTCATAAATAAAAATCGTGAAATCATAGAAAATGTTTTCGACGAATGGAGTATAGTTACATTCAATAATGATGAGATAATACTTAGAAAAGAGATTTATGACTCGGAAACAACAAATTATATATTAAAAGACTATAATGGGGTAATAGCCGTTTTTTATGAGGTCGATGATGATGAGAAGCTTAAAGAACTTACAAAAACCCCCGTGGATACACTGCCGGAAAACGAGCGTCAATTAATAAAAGCTGGGATTTCTATAACTGGAAATAAAAATCTTTTAAAAATTTTGCAGGATTATGAAAGTTAAAAATGTCAAAATAACCACATATCACTCCAATTTTCTAAATATTATTGTATAAAAAGTCGATTTATAAAACATTATAAGCATAAAAAACAACCTTTTTGTCATTAACTGTACAATATGTCTAAAAATGTTTTATTTTTTCACATTATCTTTGGTAACACTTTTTTTAGTTTATATGTTAGAATTATTACTGTGAAAACCCCTAAATATTTTCACATTTACAGTTAGTTACATCCCCCAATATGTAATGTTGCTGTAAATCCCATAAAAAATACCTTCTCTTTAAGAAAAAAGCAGCCGTACGTTGGTTGCTTTTTTTCTGTAATTTCACATTATATATATTTTAATTATAATTGACATTCAACTTGAAAAAAAGGCAAAATAAAATATAATAAAAACTTTTTGCCCCCTTTCAAGCTGGTTGACTATATTTTATAATTCATAACTTTTAGTTTTATAATATTGATATTTTTTTTAATCGGTAGTATAATTATTTTATTCTTAATTTTTAATGACGTTAATTATAAATATTAACAGGAGCGTGGCTGTGCCCTTTAATTTTTTTAATGTTCAGCCTTTCAGCGTTTTTATATTTATATACTATCGTCGCTTTAGTATTAATTGTTAAAAACGCGTAAATATTTATACTTCATAATTTTTTATTAAATTTTAGTTTTAATAAACGCCCTGAAATAAATATAATAAATCAAATCTTTAATTATATAGACCTGTCGTATAATATTTAAACGGCGTCTTTTGCCGCCACCTTTTCTTTGAGCGCAAAATAGTATCATATTAAAATTAAACTCATAACGGCAAAATCAATATTCATACGTCGATTTTAAAAGTATTAGTCGCGGTCTTTAGAAAAACATTTTATTGGAGGCCTTTATATGCTAAACCAAACAAAAATTAATTTTGAATATATAGAGAAAATAATGTTATTTTGTGACGAACCTTACGATTATTTTAACTATGACGCTGTTTTTTCAGATGAAACCGCTCTTTTTAGGACTCCCGAATGTCCAAAAACATCAGACGATGTGTCAATAAAAATACGAGTTGGAAAAGATAACACAGATAAAATTTATCTTTGTTACAACGACAAAAAAACAGAAATGAGAAAATTTAAATCAACAAAGGTATTCGACTTTTTTAAAGCCGATATACCCGCCATAACTGGGAGAACATATTACTATTTTGAGATAATAAAAAACAAGGATTTATATTATTATAATAAGTTAGGGGTATCAAAATCATACGACTATAATTATAACTTTATAATTATTCCCGACTTTGACGTGCCTAATTGGGCTAAAGGGAGCGTAATGTATCAAATATACGTAGACAGGTTTTGCAATGGTGATGAGACAAACGACGTTGTCGACAATGAATATCTCTACTTGGGAAAAGCCGCTAAAAAGATTTCCGATTGGAATAAACCGGTGGCAAACGAGGATATATGCAATTTTTACGGCGGCGACTTGCAGGGAGTAATAAATAAGCTTCCATATCTTAAAGACTTAGGTATAGAAGCCATATATTTCAACCCTATTTTCGTATCGCCCAGTAATCATAAATATGACATACAAGATTATGATTATGTTGACCCTCATTACGGCGTAATAAAGGAAGACGGCGGAGAGCGCCTTAAATTTGAACATTTTCAGAACAAATATGCCACAAAATATATAAAAAGAACCACTGATAAAGTGAATCTTGAGGCAAGCAATAAACTTATGATAAAGCTTATACAAAAAGCTCATGAAAACGGTATAAAAATAATACTCGACGGTGTTTTCAATCACTGCGGGGCATTTAATAAATGGCTTGATAAAGAAGGATTCTATAAAGGCAAAAATTATCCTGACGGGGCATATTTTTCTGAAAAGAGCATATACCACAACTATTTTAAGTGGTACGACTCAAACTGGCCCAACAACGACTGCTACGACAGCTGGTGGGGACATGACAATCATCCTAAACTCAACTTTGAGAACTCAAAAGAACTTTACAACTATATTCTTGACGTTGGAAGAAAATGGGTTTCACCTCCCTATAACGCGGACGGATGGCGCCTTGACGTGGCCGCCGATTTAGGATGTACGAAAGAATTTAACCATAAATTCTGGAAAGATTTCAGAAAAGCCGTAAAAGAAGCTAATCCTAACGCTGTAATATACGCTGAGCACTACGGCGACCCCTCCGAATGGCTTTGGGGAGATCAATGGGATTCAGTAATGAATTATGACGCGTTTATGGAACCCATAACCTGGTTTTTAACAGGAATGGAAAAACACAGTGAGAAATATGAGGAGGGACTTTTTTGCAACGCCGCCAGTTTTGAGTCGGCAATGCGCTATCATATGTCCCGTTTCTCAAATCAGTCTTTAAGCATAAGTATGAATGAGCTTTCAAATCACGACCATTCCCGTTTTCTGACAAGAACAAATCATAAATCCGGAAGACTTCATACTCACGGTTATGAGGAGGCTGATACGGGAATAAACAAAGGAATAATGAAAGAAGCTGTAACCTTCCAAATGACATGGCCGGGAGCCCCGACGATTTATTATGGAGACGAGGCTGGCGTCACGGGCTGGACTGACCCCGATAACAGACGAACTTATCCATGGGGCAAAGAAGACAAGGAACTTATAGACTTTCACAAAGCGGCTATAAAAATTCACAAATCTTATGAGGCGTTAAAAACCGGCTCCGTGGATTATCTTGTAACAGATTACGGAATTATCTCATACGGAAGATGGAATAAAAAAGAAAAAATCGCTGTTGTATTAAATAATAATAGTTCTGAGAAAACTATTTCCGTTCCCGTATGGAAAATGGACATAATTAATTCTGATATAATGGAAAGTATACTGTTTTCCGATGAAAAATCATTTGACACAAAGAAGAGAATTTATATCCCTAAAGACGGAATTGTAGAAGTGACTCTGCCGCCTTTCTCATCAATAGTAATAAAAAATATAATTAAATAACTAATAATTATACAAAAAATAAACTTAAAATCCGAGAATGTTCAATAAAACTTTGAATATCCTCGGATTTTAAAACACACCTGGTATTTAACGTTTTTGGGTGAATACTTAAATCCTTTACATTAATTCCAATATGCGAACAATAAATTTTGGTGATTAAAAATGACTTTTGATAATTTAAAAAAAATGTTTTTTCTGAAACTTCCGTCAGACGTTTCAAAAAAGCAGTTACGAAACGATATAATAAAAATAGCGTGGCCCTCTCTCGTTGAGTTAATACTTGTACAACTGTGCACGATTATCGATAATATGATGGTTGGAAACCTTGGCTCGACAGAATTGGCGAGCGTCGCTTACTGTACACAGCCAAAATTTCTTCTGCTGTGTACTTTCATAGCCTTAAACGCCGGAACAACCGCCATAATAGCCCGATTTAAAGGAATGGGAGAACGTAATAACGCTGTTATAGCGTTAAGACAAAGCCTAATTCTCTCTCTTTTCATATCGGTAATAGGATACATATTTTCTGAAGATATGGTAATATTTATGGGAGCGGAAACTTCTCTCGCCATTAAATATGGAACCGAATATATGCGTATTCAAATGCTGGGATTTGTTTTTAACGCCTTATGCCTTTCCATAACGGCTGGACTCCGTGGAATAGGACAGACAAAAGTCTCAATGTATTATAATATGAGCGCTAATATTATAAACGTAATATTCAACTACTGCCTTATATACGGAAATTTAGGATTTCCCAAATTAGGCGTCGCGGGTGCCTCGGCGGCGACAGTAATAGGGCAGACACTCGCCTGTTTCGCGGCATTTTACACAATATTAAAAAAAGACTCTTACCTGTGTTATGAAATAAAAAAAGCTTTTAAAATAGATTTTAAAATGATAAAGAGAATTTTAAATATAGGAATACCGTCAATGTTTGAGCAATTTTTCCTTAGATTCGGACTTATAGTATATGCTCTTACAGTAAGCTCCCTTGGCGAAAAACCTTTTACGGCGCATCAAATTTGCCTAAACATAATGGGGGTTTCTTTTATGAACGGTCAGGCTTTCGGAATTTCCGCCACATCATTAATAGGACAAAGCCTCGGCAAAAATCGTCCTGATATGGCGTATTCATACGCGTTTTTATGCAGAAAATACGGAATGTTCATATCCTTAATACTTGGAATTTTTCTTCTTATATTTGCCTCTCCTATAATGAGGCTTTTCACAAAAGATGATTTCATAATTTCCGCGGGTGTAAGCGTAATGATATTCTTAGCGTTAAACCAGCCGTTTCAATCATCACAGCTTGTGATAAGTGGAGCCCTCCGAGGAGCGGGAGACACGGCGGTCGTCGCCATTTCCACCCTTATCGGCGTCTTATTAATCCGGCCGATAACAAGTATAATAGCCGTAAAATATTTAGGATTATGGCTTCAAGGGGCGTGGGCTTCCGTGGTAATTGACCAGATAATAAGATGTATAATAGTTTTTTTAAGATTTGGAAGCGGAAAATGGACAAAAATAAAAGTGTAAATGTTCATAAACATACTTTATTCGAGGAAATACCGCCTAATTTTTACAGGAACACTTAAAAAATTAGGCAAAATATGACAAAAAATATTTGTCAAACGATATTACAGAGATTATTGAACAGATATAATATTTTTTTATAAAAAATAAATATTTATATGGTTTTTTAATAAAATATATGATATACTAATATAAAGGAAATATAGCGTAATTTAAAAAATAATTTTAGCGAAAGCAGAAAAAATTTTGAGTATATATGTCATTTTTTTAACCAATTTATAGTATGTTTTTCATAAAATTGTTTTTATTATTTCTTTGTACTGTGTTTCCTAAAAAATTAAAATACCAATGTTTAACCATCACACAACATATAATAAGGAGATTTTTATGGATAATGAAGATAAAAACACCTGTGGATGCGGACACGACCATTCAGGAGAAGAACATGATTGTTGCTGTTCTGAGCATGAGCATCAGACAATGACTATTATAACCGATGAAAATGAGGAGCTTAAATGCTCTATTTTAGGGACATTCGATGTTGACGATAAAGAATATATAGCGCTTCTGCCTATGGGAGAAGAAGAAGTTTTGATTTATCGTTTTATTCCCCATGATGACGATAATTTTGAGCTTTCAAATATTGAGACGGATGAGGAGTTTGAAAAAGTCGAGGACGTATTTTTTGAGATATTCGGAGATGACGCTTTTGAGGATGATGACGACTTTGACGACGATGATTTTGAGTAAATTTCTATTGTTTTAAAGAAACATCACTTTGCGGACAACGTTTTTTTAAAATAATGGAATTTCCAAAAAATAATTTTACTGTTCATTATTTTTCACACCAATTTTGTTTTTCAGACATATTTTAAAGCGAAAGGAGGATTAATTATGCTTACAAATATTTTTTATTATGATTTTTATAAACCTTATATTTTTAAAAATGAGAAAATAGCGTCAAAACATCCCAATTACCCTAAAGCTGAAAACAAAAGAACATCCGGCTTTTCCGGTCAATCAGATGAAAATAAAAACGAGTATTCTTTTTTCTTAAACAAGTCGTTTAAAAATGAAATAGTAAATTACGCGGAAACTATTTCCATAGACTTAAATTCCATAAAAAACTCAGTTAAAAATATAATAAATAACACCGATTCATATTTCGACACAGTTAAAGAAAATTTAAAATCCGAGCTTAAGGAATTTAAGAAAAAATATAACGCGTATACGGACTTTGCAGATGAAAATCATAAGCATAGTCCTCTTCTCTCAAGCTTTTCCGACAGCCTTAAATATAGGGTTGAGTCAAATTATGAGATTTTGTCAAAATTCGGTATTTCATACGCCAACGGCAATGTTGATGTAGACGAAAGCTCCGAAAACGAATATGGTAAACTTTTTTTTGACGAAAATTATTTTGACTCGTTGTCACCAAAAAATATTTCCGAAAATATTAAAGAATTACGTGAGTTTTGTAAATCAATATATAATGACACTTGTGAAATAATGACTGTTCCTATGGAAGAGCATATGAATTTTAAAAATTTAAACTATTATTATAATTATATATTTTCAAATGAAAAACCCAATACCGTTAAAATTATAGAAACTGGTATGCTTGTTGATATAATTCTATAAAAAATTATATTATCGGCAAAACATAGCAGAGTGAGGAAGCCTTTGAGATTATTAATGAAACGAAATATACTCAATAAAACAGGTTTGTGTTGAAAAATATCGGCACAAATCTATTTTATTGAGTATATTTTGTTTCATTAATAATCTACGCTATAAACAATTATAAAGCGCTTTTAAAATTAATAAAATTGAGTTTATATATTGTAATAACACTAAAATATAATTTAAATTTATAGTCAAACCACTTGAAAAATGAATAAGTTTAGCGGTTTAAAATCCTTTTTTCCGCGTTAGTAGGCTCTGGGCTATGCTCTCTTTCCGATGTCTTGCAAAAATACTTTTAATCTCATCTCCTTTTGTTTATTTTCAAGTAATTTGACTATAAAATTAAATATATAAATTGTGATATTTTACTATTGATGTAAAACAACTTATATGATATAATTTATAAAAGGGCGAAGATGACCGTGTTATC
>CANOGI010000066.1 GCA_947565475.1 uncultured Eubacteriaceae bacterium | reverse complement strand
CCTCGTCAACCTCTTCAATCATCGGAAGACTATCAAGGTTTGTAAACCCGAAATATTTCAAGAACTCATCGGTGGTTCCAAAAAGTATGGGTTTTCCCGGAGCATCGAGCCTCCCTTTTTCAGAAACAAGATTGCATTCAATAAGCTTGTTCACCGCCCTGTCGGAATTAACCCCTCGTATTTCCTCAATATTACCCCTTGTGACAGGCTGTTTATAAGCTATAATAGCGAGAGTTTCCAATACAGAAGGAGTAAGCTGTTTTTTCCTCGGGGTATCATAAATACTTTTAATATTTTTAAAATACTCAATATTAGTGCACATTTGAAAAGAGTCTCCGGCCTCAATAATTAAAACGCCTCTTCCCTCGGATTTATATTTCTTAATAAGACCCCTTGTAAGCTTTACAGCCTCTGAAATATCAGTACCCGTCGCCGTAGATATATCTTTAAAAGAAACCGCCTCACCAGCGGCGAATAAAACGGCCTCAATAATAGCTTCCTTTTCATTTATTTTCATAAAAAACACCCTTTTACATTTCTTACTATGTATGTAACCTAAAATATTTACGGCAAATACATTTATAGTTAATCAACTTTATAATAGACTTCTTACGAAACTTCACGTTTATAGAAGTAACGTCTGAAAAAAATATTTAATTTAATGCTTCTTTACGCTTTCGGCATTTAAAAAAGCAAAATGCCTTTCGCTAAACCATTAAATAAAATATTTTTTTATTGAATAGTCATAATTTTATAGTTTCGAAAGAAGTCTACCAGTAAAATTAACTTTTTTACTACCTTTCAAATTAATTAACTATAATAACAACCGTAAAAGACTTAATCTCAAACCGCTAAAAACAACCTCAAACCGCCGAGATAAAAATATCATCAAAATTATTGTTCTGCCGCACAAAAACTTTTTTTATTTTTATAAGTTCTAAAACAGCGAGAAACGTAACGACAACCTCTGACCTTGACACATTTTTTTTAAAAACGTCGGCGAATATTATCTCTCTTTTCAAAAATAATAAATCTGAAATATACTGAATTTTATCCTCAACAGTAAATAAATCCCTGTCAACAGAATTAAAGCCTCCCCTAATTTTGTCCCTTTTTATATCCTGCCTTTTAATCACGTCTCGAAAAGCCTGATATAGCATAGCGAGATCAACCCCGTAAAGAACTTCTGAAATCTCAGCCGGTTTTGATTTTCTCGCCTTTGAGATTATATTGTAATCAGGATTTTTAAAAAGGTATGTATCGGCGGTTTCTTGTTTTTCATAAAAAATTTCCGCCGCCTTTTTCGCTTTTTTATACTCAATAATTCTCCTAACAAGTTCCTCTCTTGGGTCCGTTCCGTCTTCTTCCTCAGTCGACGCCGTTTTCGGCAAAAGCATATTGGATTTGATTTCGATAAGAGTGGCAGCCATTACAAGAAATTCGCTCATATTATCCATATTCCTGTTTGAGAAATCAGAAATATACGTCATATACTGTTCTGTAATTTCGCCTATAGGAATATCATAAATATCAATTTTATTTTTCTCAATTAAATGTAAAAGAAGCTCCATCGGTCCCTCGAAAGCCTCAAGCTTAAACTCAATATCCATATTAAATACCTCCGCCTTTCATCGCTCCCCAAAATTTAAAAAGCCTGAATTATCCTATAAAAACACTTATTATTATAACGAAACAATAAAAAAATTAATAGACAAGCTTTAATAAAACCTGGTATATCGCGATAAATTCTTTTATTAGACTTCTTTCGAAACTATAAAATTATGACCATTCAATAAAAAAAAATTTTATTTGATGGTTAGCGAAAGGCGTTTTGCGTTTTAAACGCCGAAAGCGTTAAGAAGCATTAAATTAAATATTTTTTCGGTCGTTATTTTTCTAAGCTTCAAGTTTCGAAAGAAGTCTATTGTTTGGGATAAAAACTTCGTTTAATTTTCAGATACGCTCTAATAAAATAATGTCCAAATCAAACTGTTATAAACATCGATAAAACAGTTTATAATTGGATTTATAATACTTCCAACAAGACCAAAAAGCATAAGCATAACCAAAATAATTTGAAAAACTTTTTCATACTGAGTAACTTTCAAAGCGTTGTTAGGTGTCATAAAAGCGGTCATAATTCTATTCCCGCATAAGGGAGCCACTGGTATAATATTAAAAATCGCCAGATTTAAATTGTATTGAACAAAAATAGACATAAATCTCGTAATATAGAAAGAAACCTCATGATTCAAATAATCTTTTAAAAAGACCATAATCACCCCGTTAAGCAATGCTAAAACAAGAGAAAAAACAATATTAGCCAAAATAGGCGCTGTATAAGTTATAACAGTACCCATTTTACGATTTTTGTAGTACACTCCTGACGTTCTTACAGGTTTTCCCCAGCCAAACCCTAAAAACAGCATAAAAATAAATCCTATAGGCTCAAAATGGTTAAATGGGTTTAAAGTCAGCCTTCTGTCATTTTTAGGAGCCGCGTCACCTAAAGCGGTCGACGTTAAAGCCTTTGTAAACTCATGAACAGCAACCGCCAGCAAAATCGCCGGAACACTCATAGCGTAAGTAACAAGAATATCTGAATTCATAGTCGTCCCCCTAATTAAAATTCGTATAATACAACTTTATTTTCCGAAAAACTTTTAAAAACGTCAATTGCCCTTTGATTTGAGGACCCCCTGAACATAACATCGTAGGACTTAAGGTCCTCAATAAAAGGTCCGTCAATAAGAATGTCCGTGCGACTCAAAAGTTCATAATATTTATCTTTGTCCTCCATAAGCTTTTCCCATGTAAATCCTGTATAAGTAATTACGTTAAATCCATTAGCCTTTATATCCCTGGCTATAAGAGCAAGGGGCTCAGGCTGTAAAAAAGGCTCTCCGCCTGAAAACGTCACACCGTCAAGAAGCGGGTTTGAATAAAACTCTGAGAGTATATACTCCGTATCCACGACTTTGCCTCCATAAAGGTTATGGGTATCAGGATTATGACAGCCCGCGCAATTATGTATACATCCTTGTACAAAAACTGTAAGCCTAAGTCCCGGACCGTCAACAATAGAGTCATTAACAATATCAGCGATTCTTAAATTCATTATAATACCCTCTTAAAAAATTTTTCAACATCGTATTTTGTCATTTTAACAATAGTAGGCCTGCCGTGAGGACAGTTAAAAGGATTTTCGATAGAAACAATTTTCTCAATCAAGGCTTTGGCCTCCGAATAATCAAGCTTGCTGTTTCCTTTCACCGCCGCTTTACAGGCCATCGTCGCTATAGCGTCAGCTTTTGTCTCATAAACGCTTTCTATAGTCTTTTCGCAGAGCATATCAATAATGTCCTTAAAAAAAACCACGTTTTCGGGATTTTTAAAAATATAAGGAACACTTCTGACAGCGTAAGTATTTCTTCCGAATTCCTCAATCTCAAAACCAAAATCCTCAATAAGCTTTTTGTTCTCATTTAAAACAGCTGATTCCCTCTCGTTTAGATTAACGGCGACAGGCTGTATAAGCCTTTGACTTAAAACAGAGTTGTTTTTAAACTTTTCCATAAACTCCTCATAAATCAAACGTTCGTGAGCGGCGTGCTGGTCAATCATATAAACGCAATCTCCCTGCTCCACGAGCCAATAAGTTTTAAAAATCTGACCGGCGATTCTATAATTGTAAAAAAAACGTTTTCTTTTTTCTTCTTTATCTTTACAATCGCCGTCAAGACTCACATTCTCCGTTATATCATAAATCTCATCTGTCTTTTTGGGACTTTCCGTATTTATATCGCCCTCACCAACGGCAATTACTCCTCCCATATTAACCTTTGTATAATCAATAAGATTGTTCTCTTCATAACCATTTATATTATTATACTCAAAATTCTCCTTATTATTTGAGTTTTCCGAACTTTTGTCCTCAATTATAAGAAGCTCGCTTTTAAGTTCCTCGGCAATTTCAATACGGTCTTTGGGAAATAAAATTTTATCAGTCATCCGCTCATTCTCAATACGTTTCCCCTTAGCTGTCCTGTCCTCGGTTCTCAAAAGCCCTTCCGTTTGACTGTCAAATTCACCCTCACAGTCTAAAATATTTTTTTCCACATCTTTAACTTTAATGCCGGGGATAAGTATTTCTTTTTTAAGACTTTCATAAACAGCATCGTACACAAACTCATAAATAAAATCATCGTCTGAAAATCTCGCCTCAAGCTTAGTGGGATGAACGTTTACGTCAACCGTGTTTGACGGAACAGTCATATTAAATATAAACACAGGAAAACGCCCTCCCATAAGTTTTCCTTTATAGGCGTCCTCAACGGCGTCGGAAACTATCTTGCTTTTAATAAATCTCCCGTTTATGAAAAAGTTCTCATAAGTTCTGTTTGCCCTCGAGATTTCCGGCATACCTATAAGCCCTAATATTTTATAGCCATTTCTCTCGTAAGATACATAAAGCGTTTTATTTGATACTTCTTTTCCGTATACACTGAAAGCACATGTTTTAATATCACCGCTTCCCAGCGTCTGAATAACAACCGATTTGTTATTTATATATTTAAACGCTATATTCGGGTGACCAAGAGCGATTTTTACAATAACGTCATTAATATACCCGCTTTCAACAGAAGCCTTTTTTAAAAATTTTCTTCTCGCTGGCGTATTGAAAAAAAGGTTTTTAACAGTAATCTCAGTACCGACCGGCGAACCTGTTTCCGACCGGCTTATAATCTCTCCGGCGGAAAGCTCCATTTTCACACCAGTATTTTCATTCTCTGTCCTTGTAATAATTTCCATTTGAGAGACAGAGGAAATACTCGAAAGCGCCTCTCCTCTAAATCCAAGTGTTAAAATATCCAAAAGATCGTCAAAATTATTTATTTTACTAGTAGCGTGGCGCTCAAAAGCCGTTTCAACCTGTTCTTTCGGAATACCTTTTCCATTATCTATAATTTTTATAAAGTCAATACCCCCGCCAGAAATCTCAACAGTAACTTTTGTGGCTCCCGCGTCAATAGAATTTTCAACAAGCTCTTTCACCACGGACGACGGACGCTCAACAACCTCTCCGGCGGCTATCTTATTAATAAGATTATTGTCAAGAATATGTATTTCACCCATAAAAGTCACTCCCAAAAAACTTATCCTAAATATATATAATTGCTTACAGCTAATCAATAAAAGAATAAATAAAATTTTCTCACAAAAATAATTTACGATATTGTCATCATCACTTTGACTTCTCCGTCGCTTTTCTGTCTTTTTTCTCATTTATTATCATATTTTTCAACTCATATAATTTATTGAGCGCTACTATAGGAGATAAAGCGTTGATATCCATATTGTCGATTTCGTCATAAATCGATTTCATAACTTTAAACACGCTTTCGTCAATATCGTTTTCTGTAACAAAGCTCACACTGCTTGACGGTCTCGCGGTATATTTTACATTATCTCCCGCCGAGACTTTAGGTCTTACGCTGTTTGAGCCCTCCTCAATAAGAAGCTTTAAAATTTCTTTTGACCTCTCAATAACGTTTTCCGGAATTCCCGCCAGCTTAGCCACGTGAATACCATAACTTTTATCAGCGCCGCCCCTAATAATTTTTCTTAAAAAAACGACATTCTCACCGCTTTCCTGTACAGAAACACGATAATTTTTAACGCCGTCTATTTTACCCTCAAGGTCTGTAAGCTCATGATAATGGGTAGCGAAAAGAGTACGGGCTCTTATTTTAATAGCTATATGCTCAAGCACGGCCCAAGCGATACTAAGACCGTCGTATGTACTTGTTCCCCTGCCAATCTCGTCAAGAATAAGAAGACTTTTCTCCGTAGCGTTGTTTAGTATGTTCGCCACCTCGCTCATTTCCACCATAAAAGTGCTCTGCCCCGTGGCGAGGTCGTCTGAGGCTCCTACCCTTGTGAAAATCCTGTCACATATTCCGAAAACCGCTTTCTCCGCCGGCACAAAACTTCCTGTCTGCGCCATAACGGAAAGTAATGCTGCTTGACGCATATACGTGGACTTGCCCGCCATATTAGGGCCAGTAATAATAGATAACCTTTTATCAGTTGTGTTAAGCGTAACATCGTTTGGTATAAAAGCCTCCGTCCCCGTAAGCTCTACAACAGGGTGTCTTCCGCCGATAACTTCTGTCTCGCTGTCGCTCACAATTTCCGGTCTTATATATCCGTTAGCGTAAGCCGCCTCTCCCAAAGATTGAAAAACGTCAATCTCAGCGATATAATTAGCCGTTTTTTGAATTCTCTCGATTTGTCCGGCGACTTTTTCACGAATTTCACAGAATAATGAGTACTCAAGCTCAACCACCTTTTCCTCCGCGCCCAAAACCATTTCCTCAATTTCCTTAAGTTCCGGCGTAATATACCTCTCGCAGTTAGCGAGAGTCTGTTTTCTTATATATCTGTCGGGAACAAGAGAGATATTTGAGTTTGTAACCTCGATATAATAGCCGAATACCTTGTTATATTTTATCTTGAGATTTTTAATACCCGTATTTTCTCTTTCCTCACCCTCAAGATTTAAAATCCATTCCGAACCTTTTTCCTTCGCCTCTCTAAGCTTGTCCACTTCCTCGTTATATCCGTTCTTAATAAGATTGCCGTCCCGCAAAGTAAAAGGTGCCTCCTCTTTCACGGAATCAAGAAGCAATCCGTAAATATCTCTAAGCTCGTCAAAATTATCATAAATTTCTTTTACCCCAGCGGAGTCAAAATTTTTAAGATTATCATGAAGAGCCGGCAAATACTCCAAAGAATTGCGCAAAGAGAGAAGGTCTTTGGCGTTTGCCGTTTTATATATAACTTTACCCATTATTCTCTCTATGTCGTAAATCGTGTTAAGCAGTTCTTTTATTTCCTCTCTGTCAATAATATTATCCTTAAAAACCCCTACGCTGTCAAGACGGGTATCAATTCTCGCCTTGTCAAGAAGAGGCTGTTCAAGCCACTTTCTTAAAAGCCTCGCGCCCATTGACGTTTTCGTCTTGTCTAAAACCCACAAAAGAGAGCCTTTTTTACCACCGTCTCTGGCGTTAGACGTAAGTTCAAGATTTCTTCTTGACGATAAGTCAAGCACCATATAATTTTCCGACGAGTATTTTTTAATTGACGAGATATTTCCGAGATTGTTTTTCTGAGTATCCGTGAGATAGTCGAATAACGCCCCCGCGGCGCACACGCAGTCCTGATTTTTATCATCTATCCCAAAACCTAAAAGATTAAATGTTTTAAAATGATTGCATAGTTTTATAGAAGCGTCTTGATATTTAAAAGCCCAGTCGTAATAAACATTTAGTTTAATATCAAAAATACCGCTTATACTTTCGCTTATATGAAGTTTATCATTGCATATTATCTCCGACGGGTTATATTTAGCGATTTCATCAATAACTTTATTTTCACTCTCTATTGAAAACTCTGTTGTGAGAAACTCTCCTGTTGAAATATCGCACACGGAGAATCCAAATCCCTTTCCCTCGTAAATACACGCTATATAATTATTCTTTCCTTCTTCCAAAATATTTGAATCAAGCACCGTACCGGGTGTAATAACTCTTATAACCTCTCTTTTAACAAGAGTTTTAGACTTTTTGGGATCCTCGGTCTGCTCGCAAACGGCGACCTTATAGCCTTTCTCAATAAGCTTTGATATATAGCTGTCGGCGGAATGAAAAGGGATTCCGCACATAGGCGCCTTTTCCTCAGCCCCGCAGCTTTTTCCCGTGAGGGCGATTTCAAGTTCTTTAGACGCTGTAATAGCGTCGTCAAAAAAAAGCTCATAAAAATCTCCAAGCCTAAAAAACAAGAGACAGTGCCTATATTCTTTTTTTATCTCCAAATACTGCTCCATCATAGGAGTGTAGTTAGCCATTTTCAACCCTCCTTAATGACAGCCCCCGCAAGATGAACAGCTTCCGCTACAGCCTCCGCCCTCCTCTTCGTCTTTTAAAACGGTTTCTTTAAGAATATTCAAAACGGAATTGACAAGAGCGTTAAAATTATCCTCAGCGTCCATAAGTTCTTTAACGACGGCGTTTTCTTTCGCTTTATCACCGAGAACGTTAAGTTTTTGAATTCCCGCTTTAAGTTCTTCCTCCGATATACTTCCGTCCCCCGCTTTAGAGTGAAGAATATTTCTATATCTCATATATTCCGTCAAAACCTCTTTCGCGTCGTCGTCTCCTCTATATATAAACTTAGCATCATAAAATCTCTTTCCCTCTTTAGTCTCAAGAATCATCTCGCCAAGTTCTCTCGCTTTTTCATATACCGTCATAATTTAAACAATCCTTTCTTTAAAAATAACATACATTTATAAACGCTTTCCTATTAAATAAAACGTTTTACAATCTATAATCTCAACCTCCGCTATATTCCCGATTACACTTTTATCCGCCTCAAAATGAACAAGGCTGTTATCTTCAAGCCTGCCCGTTACAAACCTGTCGTCGCTTCCGCTTATATCTTCCGCCAAAACCTTATAAACTTTTCCTATATGACTTTTGTTTTTTTCATAAACAACAGGGTTAAGAGCGTCAATAACCCTGTTAAACTGTTTTTTGACCTCATCCTCTGGAATCTGATTTTCCATAGCGGCGGCAGGAGTCCCCGTTCTTTTTGAGTAAATAAAAGTAAACGCCCCGTTAAACTTAACTTTCTCAATAACATCTATAGTCTCATTAACATCCTCTTCTGTCTCTCCCGGAAAGCCAACTATAATATCGGTGGTAATCGCTATATCGGGAATTTTGTCTTTTATTTTTGATACAAGCTCAAGATATTTCTCTTTTGTGTACTTTCTGTTCATCTTTTCAAGAATACGGGTACTTCCCGACTGAAAAGGAAGATGTATATGCCCGCAGACCTTCTCACACTCCGCCATAGCCAAAATAAGCTCGTCCGACAAATCTTTTGGGTGACTTGTCATAAATCTTATCCGCTCAATTTCGTCAATATCATTTACCATTCTTAAAAGCTTTGCGAAATTAATATCCTCGTCAAGATTTTTACCGTAAGAATTGACATTCTGCCCTAAAAGAGTGACTTCTTTCACTCCGTCTCCAGCCAAGGTCTTAATCTCGTTCAAAATGTCAAAAGAGCTCCTGCTCCTTTCTCGTCCTCTCACATATGGAACAATACAGTAAGAGCAAAAATTATCGCACCCAAACATAATATTAACACTTGATTTAAATTTATACTTTCTTATACTCGGCAAATCCTCTACTATCTCGCCGTGTTCTTTCCAAATATCAAATACAGGCCCGCCCGTCTCAATATTTATAAAAATAAGCTCCGGAAGCTTATACAAATTAAAAGTGCCGAAAACAATATCAACATGTCTGTATTTCTTCCTGATTGTCTCTACAACATTGTCCTCCTGCATCATACAGCCGCAAAGAGCGATTTTCATAAAAGGATTGGAGGCTTTGGCGTGTTTAAGATAGCCTAAGTTACCGTAAACCTTATTCTCGGCGTTCTCCCGTACACAGCAAGTATTATAAATTATAAAATCAGCGTTTTTCTCACTGTCAGCGTCAATAAATCCCATTTCTTTAAGCATACCGTCAATTTTTTCCGAATCGTGGGCATTCATCTGACATCCGAAAGTTGAGATAAACATAGTCTTTTTCCTGTTGTTCTCTTTTTCAAACTTATCGTTTAAATCTTTTATCTTATTTATAAAAACCTTTTGCCGCTCAAGCTCTTCCCTTGACACGTCAGAAGTTTTTCTGTCTGAATTATAACCGCTCAAAATTATAACCTCCAAAAAAATCATTTGATTTTTATTATAACACAAAAAATATTCAATTTCCACAACAAAAAAGCTCTAAACTTGAAAAATATAATTCTTTATATATTGTCTTAAATAATCAATAAACTAAAAAACATACAAAATTTTCCATCAATGCCTCCATACACGTAAAAAATGGCTCCGCCGCACCAAATTTAGTACAGCGGAGCCATTTATCAGTATAATTAATTTGAAAAGGAACAGCAAATTATAG
>CANOGI010000065.1 GCA_947565475.1 uncultured Eubacteriaceae bacterium | reverse complement strand
TTGAGGGAGATTTGCACAGGCATAGCTGGGATGAGTAGCGTCGTTTATTGTTTTGTAGAGATTCGAGGGATTTTTAACGTCAATAAAAGAATATTTTGATATATCAGGTTAATTAAGATTTAATTGTTCATTCTTTTATTTGGTTTACTATAGTTTAATTAAAAGGTTTATTTTCAAGGAGGGATTTAACTTATGAAATTTAAATTAAAAGGGGCGTTGGCTAAAGCGGCTGTTTTAACCTTAGCTTTTTCTTCAGCTATGTCAAGTACGGCTTTCGCTGAGGAATTTGATAATTCTTATTTTAGAGAAAACGCCATAATAAGCATTAAAGAAAACGCTATAATAAATAAAGTATCAGAAAATGGAACAATTTATATCGTTGGTGACTCTACCGCCTGCGAGTATGGATATGATAAGAATTACGCTGTTTTCAGAGCGGGATGGGGTATGTATCTTTCCAGGTATCTTTCGGGAAACAGAAAAGTTGTTAATCTCGCTTTTAGCGGACGAAGCTCAAAAAGTTTTACGTCTGAGGAAAATTATAAAAAGCTTAAAGAAGATTTGACGGCGGGAGACTGTCTTTTGATTCAGTTTGGACATAATGACGCTAAAAAGTCTACTGAAGAGGATTTAAAAAATCGCTATACCGACCCGGAAGGAGATATTAATACTGAGGGAAGTTTTAAAAATTCCCTTTATAAAAATTATATAAAATTGGCTGAGGAAAAAGGCGCTGTGCCTGTTCTTATTTCTCCCGTGGCGAGAAGAAAATTTGACGAGAACGGGAGAGTTATTGACAGTCATGGCTCTTATGATGATGCGGTTGAGGAACTCGCTAAAGAAACGGGGGTTGATTTTATTGATATGACCGCCAAAACAGAGAGGCTTTATAACACGTATGGTACAGAGTTTACGAAAGCTTTTCACGCGGCGTATAAGGATAAAACAAAGGGGATAGACAATACTCATTATAACGCGTACGGAGCGAATGTAGCCGCTTTGCAAATAGCCATAGAATTAGGTGCGGATTATAATTTTTATGAGGAAGTTTTTGTTACAAGAGGAGAATTTATTGAGGGTTTAATGAGAGTGATAGGCGAGACAGAAAAAACGGAGGGGGATGTGTTTACAGATGTTCCAGCTTCTCATAGATACGCCGCTTCTATAGCCGCCGCTAAAAGAGCGGGTATCACAAACGGCGATAATGACGGGAAGTTTAACCCTGACGAGGCTTTAAAAAGTTATGACGCTGTTGTATTTATAACGCGAGCTTTGAGGTATGCTGGCATAGAGTGCCCAAAAGCGGATATTACAGCCGTTAAAAAAGTTTTTTACGATACTTTTGACGTTAAAAGGGAGGTTGAGTCCCTTTTCCCTGTTTACGCTTTTGATGATTGTATGGATTTTCTGGAGCTTGTAAAACAAAACTCGAAATATATTTTTAGCGGTTTGGAAACAGATGAGGATTTTTCTGATATTAAAAATATGTCGGAAGATTATATTTATTACATAGGGGCGCTTATTATGGAAGAACACTCAAAAGGTGTGCCCGTTGAGTTAAAAGATGGTTTGTTTATAGCTTTATATGAGTTGATTTCAGATAAAGAAAAAACAGAGGTTATGGAGCTGGATTTGAATGAGGTTGAAAAGGTTGAGAATTAGAGTTAAAAAACTTTAGAATCAACAAAATGATAATAGATAAAATTATTTTTAGCGGTTATGCCTGACTATTTTTTATCTGACTGAGTTATCCGCTGTAGTCGTGGAGTATTTTTTTGAGACGAAAATACGAATAGTTTTTGACCTATAAATATTCAGCGGTTTTTTAAGCGCAGTGTATAAATTTATATTTTTCTTGACTTAAAAATGGGATTTATATATAATATATAAATACGTTGAGGCAACGATAAAAAATTATAAGAATATATATTTTTATTTCAAGTTCTTATAATATACAGATTAGGAGATGTGATTATGGATTTATCTAATTTTACTGTTTTTTTGACTATGGACGGCGTTGATATTAAGCCGGAAAACGAGAAAGAAAATCAGCAGGCGCAGGAAGCCAATAATGTGAGCGCTGAGACGGGTGTTCCAGCTAATAACGCCGGAGCGGCTAATCAGGAGCCTCCGGGAGGATTTATGAGTATTGGCGGTATCGCTATTTATATTGTCGGTTTGATTGCTTTATTTTATTTCTTTGCCATAAGACCGCAGAAGAAAAAGGAAAAAGAGCTTATGAATATTCAGAACGCTATTCAAGTGGGCGACTGGGTTATGACTTCAAGCGGATTTTATGGAAAAGTAGCTGATATTGCCGATCAGATTTTTGTGGTTGAGTTCGGTACCAACAAAGGTGTGAAAATTCCTGTAAGGAAATCAGAGATTATAGGAAATAAAGAGCCGAATTTAACTGTTTCACCGTCTTCCAACGATGAAAAGGACAAATAATATTAATTGGCCGATTATAAACATTGTTGGTAAAAAAGCGTAAAACTCTTTTGAGAATAGGAGTTTTACGCTTTTTTAGATTATAGAATAATTTTGACCGACAGAGGAAAGGGGCTGTGAAAAAATAAAATTTATCTGAAAGAAAATTAAAAACTCTTTCAAATTTTATTTTTGACAATAAACTTCAAAAAGGTGACGCCGGAGACTAAAATCCGCAAGGCGGGCTTTGCTCGTCTGAGGACAGGAATTTAAGAAAGTCTATAGATAAATCAGAGCTATATACGCTCAGCCATATAATAAATAAGCTCTTCTGTCGCTTCCCAGCCAAGACATGGGTCGGTAATGGATTTTCCGTAGACATAGTCTTCTATTTGCTGATTGCCTTCCTCTATATAACTTTCTATCATAAAGCCTTTGATTATTTTCCTTAAAGTGGAGTTATATTTTCTGTTATGTAGAATCTCTTTGACAATACGAGGCTGCTCATAAAATTTTTTGTTTGAATTTGAATGATTTGTGTCAATTATTATGGCTGGATTTTCATATCCTTTGTCATAATACATTTCAGTAGCTCTTATAAGGTCTTCGTAGTGATAATTTGGTATATTATCACCGTGTTTATTTACTGAACCCCTCATTATGGCGTGGGTAAGGGGATTGCCACTGGTTTTTACCTCATATCCGCCGTAAGCGAAGTCATGAGAGGACTGTGCTGCCCGGATTGAGTTGAACATTACGTTTAAATCTCCGCTTGTGGGATTTTTCATTCCTACTGCTACGTCGATTCCACTCGCGGTTAATCTGTGCTGTTGGTTTTCAACGCTTCTCGCCCCAACCGCTATATACGATAAAAGGTCGGAGACAAAAGGAAGATTAGATGGATAAAGCATTTCGTCAGCGGCTGTGAGGTGAGACTCCGAAATCGCCCGTATATTTAATTTTCTGATAGCGGAGATTCCTTCAACCATATTTGTAGCTTTATGCGGGTCGGGCTGATGCATTATACCTTTATAGCCTTCTCCGGTTGTCCTGGGTTTTCCCGTATAAATTCTCGGGATGATAAAAAGCGTGTCTTTTACTTTCTCGTTTACTTTAGCCAGCTTGGATATATAGTCACACACGGAATCCTCATTATCAGCTGAGCAAGGACCTATTATTAAAATGAATTTATTGCTTTTTCCCATTAAAATATCTTTGATTTCCTTGTCTCTTTCCGCTTTGATTTTTTTCAAATTCTCCGGAAGGGGATTTTCGGCTATAATTTCTTCCGGCATAGGTATTTTTCTTATATTTGTAAAACTCATAAAAACACTCCTTAATTTTTGCTTTTATAGTGAACAAAATTTAAAAGAAGTAAAAAAATCATTTTACTTGCACGACCTACAAATTGCTGACGCAATTCACTCATAGGTTAGCAGTGCTTACGCACCCGTAAAATATTTTTTACATTTTTTAAGTTTATTCACTATAATATACAGCAATTTCAATAAATTGAAGAAAGAAAAAATTATTTTACTTAAAAATTTTAAAATCGTTTTGTGCTTCTTTGTAATTCCAATAACTTATAATAGTTTTTATGTATGCTGTAAGTATTACCGCTAAAATGGCGCTTTGTCTAATGGGAAAATCTTTTGGCGGTAATTATTTTATAGCCAAACAACAAAATAATTACTTTACGTATTGGATTTTATTAAAACGTGTATGGTTACTCTTTTATTGTTTTGACATAGGTTATCAAACAGGTCTATTGTTTCCATGGCCTATATAATAATAACGTCTATTTTATAATTAGTCAAGTTTTTGAAAGTAAAAAAAGATGATTGATGTAATTGTATTTTTTTTAAAAAGGGTGTAGATTTAAACTTCTACGAGCTAAATATTAAAATTATTAATAAAATTATTAAAAAAAATTGTTAAACGTGAAACTTATAATTGAATATATTTTTATTTTTTGGTATAATATTATCAGACAAAAATTTTTTAAAGGAGGATTTTTTATAATGAAAAAAGGAAATGTTATTGTCGGACAGTCAGGCGGACCTACATCGGTTATTAACTCAAGTCTCGCGGGAGTTTTTAAAGCCGCTAAAGATAATGGGGTTGATAAGATTTATGGAATGAGAAATGGTATTCAAGGTCTTTTGGAAAACAAATATGTTGATCTTAAAGAGTGTTTAAAGGACGGCCTTGACATTGAGCTTCTTAAACGTACTCCGTCTTCTTATCTTGGCTCATGCAGATTTAAGCTTCCTGAAATATCTGAAAATGAAAAGCTTTTCAAAGATATTTTCGCTATTCTTGAGAAATTGGATGTGAAGTACTTCTTCTACATCGGCGGAAATGATTCTATGGACACAACTAAAAAACTTTCTGAGTACGCTAAAAGTATTAACAGCGATATAAGATTTATGGGCGTTCCTAAGACTATTGATAACGATTTAGCTGTTACTGACCATACTCCCGGATACGGAAGCGCGGCTAAGTACATAGGAAGCAGCATTAAAGAGATTATAAGAGATGGTCTTGTGTACAATTATCCAAGTATTACGGTAGTTGAGATTATGGGAAGAAACGCCGGATGGCTTACCGCCGCCGCTTCATTGGCTAAAAGCGATGACTGCGAGGGTGTTGATATGATTTGTCTTCCGGAGGTGCCTTTTGACGTTGACAAGTTTTTAGCGAAAATTGAGGCTAATAAAAACAGATCTCAGGTTGTTGCTATCTCAGAGGGTATTAAAACAAAAGACGGAAAATATGTTTGCGAGGCTTCAAGAGAAAATGTCGCTACAGACTCTTTCGGACATAAGTCTTTAAGCGGGACAAGCCAGTATCTCGCTGAGCTTATAAAAGAAAAAACAGGCTGTAAGACAAGATCTGTTGAATTTAGCTCTCTTCAGAGATGCGCGTCTCATATCGCTTCGAGAACGGATGTTGAGGAAGCTTTTATCGCCGGAAGCAAAGCTGTTGAGGCGGCTTTTAACGGTGAGACAGGCAAGGTTGTTATTTTTGAGAGAATTTCAACAGAGCCTTATCAAATGATTACTAAAATAAGTGATGTTGATAAAATCGCCAATGTGGAGAAGAAAGTTCCGCTTGAGTGGATTATAAACGATGGAACGGATGTTTCTGACGCTCTTACAGATTATATTAAGCCTCTTATTCAAGGCGAGATGACTCAAATTATGGTAAACGGACTCCCGAAACATATTGTTCTTAAATAATTTGTGATATTATAATTATTGTTTGGATTGAGTTTGGGCAAACAAGAGTTTCTCAAACTCATTTCCTTTTTTATTTTATGTATTAAACGCCCTCTTTATAAAATAATATATAGTATATGATAATTTCTAACGGGCTCGCGCTTATACTTGGCGGGAAATGGCGATACATAATTATTTATATATAGACGCTGTTTGCTTTTGTCCATAGAGTCGTTTGTTTTTTAGGGGAAGAGAGGGGATTATATGGCGCGTGTGAGAAAATTTTTAAACTTTGCTTTTAGCTTTGTGAGGAAGTTTGAGGAAAACGAGCTTATATATTTTGCCAACGCTCTTACCTACAGACTTTTACTCGCTATGTTTCCTTTTATTATATTTCTTATGACTCTCTTTGGATTTTTTGATTTTGAGGTTGGAGGTTACATAAAGAGAATTGCCGTCGCTATGCCGTCGGACGTTCGAGAAATACTTTTTGTTTTTTTGGAGGAGGTCGTTTACTCAAGAAATGTGAGTTTGCTATCTATAAGTCTTTTATTAAGCGTGTTCAGCGCTTCTTCTGGATTTAATTATCTTATAAAAGGCATTAACAAAGCTTTTGATATTGAGGATGAAAGAAATTTTATAAAAAAAAGAGTTATAAGTATTTTGCTTGTGTTTGTGTTTTCGTTTTTAATAACGGCTTCTCTTATTTTATTTATTTTTTGCGATGCCATAGAAAAAGTTTTGATTGATTTTATAGGAGTAAGTGATATAATAAAAGGTGTATTCGGTATGACGGGATATGTTATTAACGTTATAGCTCTTTTTGGTATACTTATTGTTATTTTTAAAATTTCAGTATATAAAAAAACAAAATTGCGCCAGTTAGCGCCAGGGACTTTTATTGTTGTATGCGGATGGCTTATAATGAGTAAGATTTTTAATATTTATGTCAATAATTTTTCAAAAATTTCCGTTATTTATGGAAGTTTGGGCAGTATTTTTATTTTACTTGTTTGGCTTAATATTTTATCTGTACTTATACTCGCGGGAAATCAGATTAACGCCATGTTAATGGAGAGCAAAAAAGGTTATGGAAATGATAGCTGATGTTTATGATGATTTATTGATTCGTGGGGATTTTTACCGCAGAGTGTCTTGGAACTATATCTTTTTACACGTTGGGGAGTGAAATTTATGAGATTTTACGGTAGATTGAAAATTTTTATAAGATTTAGTCTTGTATTTTCTATATTTATTAATATGTTAGTTGGATTTGAGGCTATAGTAAGAAATAATGTGTATCTTATGTTTTTAAGCTGTGCCTCTGTTTTCGCTTTTATAATTCCTTTATATTATACGGCGTTTATTTTTGAGAGACAGAAACGACAGCTTGATGAAAGTTTTAAAAAGTTTTTTAATTGTATTGAGGATATTATTAAAAAATGCGACGATGATTTTGAAAACGAATTTGAGGAAGAAATAAAAAATGACAAGTATATGATTTTATTTTCAGAATATATTAATAAAAATAAAACATTATTTCTTGATTTTAAAAACAAAAATAATCTGCTTAATGAAATACTTATCTCGACAGTTGTAAATAGAGACATTGAAAAGTTTTTCGCCGATATTATGCCTAAAATTATGAATATCACGAAGAGTCAGCTGATTGTTTTTTATATGGTGAACAAAGTAACAAACAAGCTTGAGATAAAATCAAGCGTAGGTTTTGGAAAAGGTATTTACAGTCAGTTTGATATGAGTATGAGCGAGGGCTTTTTGGGACAAGCTGCCGTAAATAACAAAATTATGATGCTGGATGATATTGATGACTCAACTTATATGGTACAAACTTTTTTAGGAGATATTAAGCCGAAAAGCGTTATTGCCGTTCCTATAAACAATATTGACGATGAAAATGATGTTTTGGGTGTTTTCGCCTTAGGCTCTGTGTATAAATACACAAAAGAGCATATAGAAGTATTTAATGAAATGAGGAAATATATAGCTTACGCTATTATTAACGGAGTGAACCACAGTAAAAATATACGTCTTACAAATGAGCTTAAATTCCAAAATCAGCTTATTCAAAATCTTAATGAAGATTTGGAAATGAAGATTAAGAAGCGTACAGGTATTTTAAACAACGTTTTTAATAGTATGGACGATTACGCTATTATATCTATTGACAGCGAGGAAAATGTTATAGCTCTTAACAATATAGCTGTAAAGCGGTTTGGCTTGCTAAAAGATGACATTATAGGAAAGAACATTTCTGAAATTCCTGAGATTCAAGAGTACATAAAAAATAGGACTGAAAATTATATTGACGACGCCTTGAGAAAAGGCAAGTCAAAACATATATATAAACTTACAGACGATAAGGGAACGGAAAAAATTTTTGAAACAGAGTTTTTCTCTATTAAAGATGAGTATGGTGAAAACGCGGGATTTACTATTACTATTAAAGATATTTCATATCTTAAAAAGTTCAGGGGCTCAGAGGTTATTAACAGAAAAGTTCTTAATCTTATGCTTGAGGAAAGCTCAAATTCCATTATTATTGTTGG
Source organism: uncultured Eubacteriaceae bacterium (assembly GCA_947565475.1). Classification (GTDB taxonomy): domain Bacteria; phylum Bacillota; class Clostridia; order Lachnospirales; family CAG-274; genus MGBC114079. Next base: position 1,830 of record CANOGI010000065.1, on the reverse strand, counting down.
AGAAGATTTCACTATAGAGGGAATAAGCAAAAACGCCGAATATTTAATAGGTATTAATAAAGATAATGTACAGGGTATGTTTATATGGGATATATTTTCAGGCAATAAAAAAATTAAGGATTTTATGAATTATGTTTTCAAAGACAATGACGATAAGGAAATTAAAACTTTCAATACTGTTGCCGTTAATACGAAAATAAATATTAATATGCGAGTTAAGCTTATTAACGACAGCTCCACGGAAGATAAAAAGGTTATTATATATTTATAATATAACAGCGTGTCGACTTTATCGACACGCTCGCGAGGAATACTTGCATTTTTTGCGGGTAGGATTTTTTGAGCCTTGGGGGCGACAAAAAATCTTTAGTATGAATAAAACGCGAATTTAGCGCACAAGGTTCATACCCTCAAATTTGCCATTTACAGAAAATGAGAACGCGGTTTTTGTTTATTGTTTAAAGTCCGTGACGTTTCCGCAATCTTAATTCTCGAAAAATTTATATTTTTTAGTTTTTTGTCAATCTGATATATTTATTATAATTTTGATTGTAATTTATTTTGTATATTGGGGTTTAACATTAACTGTAATTGACATAGCAAACCGCTGATAGTATAATTACGGTATGGCGGGTTCGGAAACTTCGGGGTAATTATTAAAATATAAAAATTGTATCTATATTATATAATAAAATATTTAAAAAAATTTTATCCTATATAATGTGTGTGAATAGAGTATTTTGTAAAACAAAAATATGAATATTCTTAAACCAATATTTCTATAAATTTTGAAAACAGGTGAAAAATTTGAGTATTTTTAGTAAAGTTTTAAATTTTATAAATAAGTTTAAAAACCAGAATAAAAACAATGAGAAAGAATCTTTGGAATATACAAAATTTAATGAGTTTTTGTACGATGTCTCGACAGAAACGGAACATAAAATTGTTAAGCATGTAATAATTTTATGCAATAAAGCTTTGCTCGCTTACAGACAGAGAATTTATCTTATGAGGAAGCTTAAAGAATACAACACAAGACTTAAGGAAGTCGAGTGTTATAACAGTTTATCCGAGAAAGACGCCGACGAGCTTAAATCTCTTATTGAGCAGTTTGTTTCTCTTACGAGAGAAAGAAATATACTAAGGTATCAGCTCGTTGATTTTGACAAGGGTGTGAATAAGCTTGAGAATATTGAGGAGGACGCCGAGGAGGCTATTATAAGAATGCGGGACGCGGAGTATAATCAGAGGATTTTTAAGCAGGATATTGGTTATCTCCAAATGGAAAAAGAAGATTTAAAAGACGAGCAGGTTAAGCTTACTTTTGGTCTTAATTTTATTTATAAATTCAGTATTGTAATGCTTTTACTCTTTGGAGTCGGTACGATTGTTCTGGCTATGTCAAATATTTTCAGCAAACAGACGATTTTCTTTTCTTTAAGTATTATGGCGGTTCTTGTTATATGTATTATCGCTGTTGTTTATTTTTTTAGACGTAAGCTTACTTATGAGCTGAAAATAAATATAAAAAAGCAGGAAAAGCTTGTTGAGATTTTAAGTAAAAAGAATGTTATGTATTCTTATTACACAAATTTTCTTAAATATGAATGCAATAAATTTAAAGTCAGAAACGCTGATATGCTTGCCGCTAATTTAAAAGAATATGACAATTATAAACATGTTACGTCAAGATATGATTCTATCAGAAATATTATGTATCAAACGCAAGAGCTTCTTGAGAAATTTTTAAGAGACAAAAAAATCGACATGGATAATGTTTCTATTGAGAAATTCGCTAATACAATAAGCATTGATGACAAAATAGAATAC
>CANOGI010000064.1 GCA_947565475.1 uncultured Eubacteriaceae bacterium | reverse complement strand
ACATAATATCATAAGTTTTATAATAAATCAAGTTAAAATTTTTGAAAATTTCTTATTATTAAAAAATAAAATTTTTTTGGGTAGTGAATGGGTACTTGAAACTTTGTGTATATTATTGAAGTTGTATAAAATTTCAATTATATAAAAAGTATATACATTTTATATAAGATAAAAATACCCAAAAGATTGTGAAAATAAAGAAAACATCTTAGATTTAGTTTATTTTTTATGATTTATTGTTTATATTTTTAGTTTTAAGATACGCTATAGCGTTTACTAATAAATTTTATTTCTATAATTTTTATATATTCTTATAATTATGTTTAAAAAAATTTGCATTGTTTATGTAATTGGTGTATTATTGTAATTGATATGCGATATTTTCAGCTAAGAAAATATTTTAAGAATTATGAGAAATAAATATATTTTATATTTCTTTTGCTTTGTGATTTTTACTATTATTTTAATTTTCATATACACTATGGAGTTGCGTTAATTATTATAATAAGATTATTGTTTTGCCGCGGGGAGTGTTTTTATGAATTATGATGAGGCTATGACTTTTATATGTGGTACAGAAAAATATGGCAGTGTACAAGGCCTTGATAATATGTTTAATTTAATGAGTGAGTTAGAAAATGTTCAGGATAAACTTAAAATAGTCCATATAGCCGGAACTAATGGAAAAGGTTCGGTAGGGTCATTTATAGGAGAGATTTTAAAATCGGCTGGGTTTAAAGTAGGAAGATATATTTCTCCCACGATATTTGAGTATAATGAGAGATTTCAAATTAATAATAAGTTTATTGAGGAAGATAAGTTTTGTTATATATGTGACAAAGTAAAGAACGCCGTTGAGAAAATTGTTTCTCGAGGAAAATGTCATCCGACTTCTTTTGAGGTGGAAACAGCTATCGCTTTTCTTTATTTTTATGAGGAAAAATGTGATTTTGTTTTGCTTGAGACAGGATTAGGCGGTAGACTTGACGCAACTAACATTATAAAAGAAAATTTATGTTCTGTAATAACATCTGTAAGTATTGATCATACGGATTGTCTTGGAAGCTCTCTTTCTGAAATTGCCACTGAGAAATGTGGCATAATTAAAAATGAATCGTTTACTGTATCTATTTTTCAAGACAGTGAGGTTATGGGCGTCATTGAGAAAAGTTGTGCGGAAAAAAAATCAGAGCTTATAAAGGTTCTAAGAAACGATATTTTATATAAGGGATTTCAAGATTATTGTCAAAGCTTTGATTATAAAAATTATTCAAATGTTAAAATCAGGCTTTTAGGAAAATTCCAAATTGAAAACGCTTCTTTGGCTATTGAGGTTGTTGAGTTATTGATGCGAAAAGGATATAATATAACGAAAAAAAATATATATGATGGCCTTTTTGATACTACATGGCAGGGGAGATTTCAAGTTATAGGAAAAAATCCAGTTTTTGTGGTTGATGGAGCTCATAATGCCGACGCCGCTAAAAGGTTAAGAGAAAACATATGGACATATTTTGAAAATAAAAAAATTGTGTTTATCGCTGGTGTTTTCAAAGATAAAGATTATAAAAAAATCGCTGAGATTACAGCTGATTTGGCATATAAAATATTTGTGTTTACTTTAAAAAGCCCGAGAGGTCTTGACTCTAAAATTCTTTCCGAGGAGTTTTTAAAGTATAATAAAAATGTATTTTGTGTTTCCGACGTTGAGGAGGCTGTTTCTAAAAGTATTTTGGCGGCGGGAAAAGACGGGGTTGTTATTGCTTTCGGCTCACTTTCGTATATGGGAGAGATTATAAAAATTTATAAGGAAAATAGAGAGATTTTTTATAAATGAACAAGTTAAGGAGATTATATAATGGATTTGAAAAAAATTGAAACTGGTGTAAAGTTAATTCTTGAGGGGATTGGAGAGGATTGTTTAAGAGAGGGTCTTATAGAAACTCCTAAACGAGTCGCTAAAATGTATGAGGAGATTTTTTCTGGTCTTACTCAAACATCGGAAGAACATTTGATTAAAACATTTACAGCCGATGGCAATGAAATGGTTATTGAAAAGGATATTATATTATATTCTATGTGTGAACATCACCTTATGCCATTTTACGGAAAAGCGCATATAGCCTATATTCCAAATGGAAAAGTTGTCGGAATAAGTAAACTCGCAAGAACTGTTGATGTTTTTGCGAAAAGGCCGCAGATTCAGGAAAGGCTTACTTGTGAGATTGCCGACGCTATTATGGAAAATTTGAGACCTTTAGGTGTAATTGTAGCTATTGAGGCGGAACATACTTGTATGACTATGCGAGGGGTTAAAAAACCGGGGACAAAAACTTTTACTTTCGCGTGCAGAGGAGAATTTGAGAAAAATCAGGATTTAAGAAATACTTTTTTTAACCTTATATAGTTGATTATTTGAGGGGAAATAAAAATGTGAAAGTTTAAAGTTATTTTTGTAAGGAGACAAAGACAGTGAGGGTTTTTAATTGTATGTTGCCTTTAAAGATAAGAAGGGAATTTTAAACTGTTAAATTTACTTGTTTCTTTATAGTGATTCATAAAATTTTTATTACTTAAAAAAGAATTCCTGAATATATTAGTTTTTTTATAATTTGATTGTTTATTTTTTATTGATTCGTTGTAATTTATTGACTATATAAGAGTCTTTCACGGATTTTACAGATATGAGGCAGAATTATGAGAAAATGGAAATATTTTTTTAGACATATAAAGTGAGGAGTTTTATGAGAAGGATTAACGCTATTTTAAAAGATGATGTTTTTATAGATATTATCAATAATATTGAGAGAGTCGAAAAAACAAGAATTTATTGCCGTCATGGGCTTGACCATCTTTTTGATACGGCAAGAATTTGCTATATAATAAATCTTGAGAATGGTTATGGATTTGACAAAGAAATTATTTACGCCGCGGCTCTTCTGCATGATATTGGGAGATATGAGGAATATAAGAACAATATCTCTCATAATGAGGCGAGCGGGAAAATCGCTTATGAAATACTTGGTAAATGCGGTTTTTCCGAAACAGAAAAGAAAATCATAGTTGAGGCTATTTTTTCACATAGGGAGAAAAGAGAGGGGATTTCACTCGGAGTTCTTTTGTACAAAGGAGATAAGTTATCAAGGAAGTGTTTTTCCTGTGAGGCGGAGGATAAATGTTATTGGAGCGAAAATGAGAAAAATTTTAATATTAATTTATAAAAATTTTGATTTTTTGATGCACTCCATAATAGAAGAGAAAGGACAGACTATGAAAATAGGAAAAAAAGAATTTAACATTAGCAATAAGACTTATATTATGGGAATATTAAATGTTACTCCTGATTCCTTTTCTGATGGAGGAAATTTTAATAATTTGGAAAGCGCTTTAAGGCAAACCGAAAAAATGATTAACGAGGGTGCTGATATAATTGATGTAGGCGGTGAGTCTACCAGGCCAGGGCATACGGTTATTACAGAAGAAGAGGAGATTTTGAGAGTTATTCCCATTATTGAGAATATTAAAAAAAATTTTGATATTCCTATTTCTGTAGATACATATAAAAGTGATGTGGCGGAGGCGGCGTTAAGTGCCGGCGCTAATCTTGTAAACGATATTTGGGGATTTAAATATGATAAAAAAATCGCTGAGGTTACAAAAAAATTTAACGCGGCCTGCTGCCTCACTCATAATCGTGATAATACAAAATATATAAATTTTATGGGTGAGGTTTTGAGTGATTTAAGAGAATCTGTAGATATAGCCTTACATGCGGGTATTTTAAAAGATAAGATTATTATTGACCCAGGAGTGGGCTTCGGCAAGACTTATGAGAATAACATTGAAATTATTAATAATATTGAGAAACTTAATGAGCTTGGCTTTCCGATACTTTTGGCCGCGTCAAGAAAATCTGTTATCGGGCTTACTCTTGATTTGCCTGTTAATGAACGATTAGAGGGAACTTTAGCCACCACAGTTTTTGGAGTTATAAAAGGATGTGGATTTGTAAGAGTCCATGACGTAAAGGAAAACAAAAGGATTATTATGATGACAGAAAAATTATTGGGACGCACTTAAAAATTAAGATTGGGTTACTGAATATGTCTAATAAACAATTTATTTATATTATGTTTATTAAAGTTTATTTGTTCATTCTTTTATTATTTTTTAACTATAATATAAATATTAATTCGGGGAGTGTATGTAAGTGGATATTATAAAAATTGAAAATATTGAGGTTTTCGCTAATCATGGTGTTTTTAAGGAAGAAAATATTTTAGGACAGAAATTTCTTATTTCTCTTGAGTTATATTTAAGTACAAGAGAGGCGGGAAAATCAGATAATCTTGATTTTTCTGTTGATTATGGTAGAATTTCCGTTGTCGCTAAGCGTTTTATTGAGCGAAATGTTTATAAACTTATTGAGACCGCCGCCGAAAAACTCGCGGAAAAAATTCTTTTGGAATTTAAACGTGTTGAGAAAATTAAAGTTGAGTTAAAAAAACCGTGGGCTCCTGTTAAATTACACACTGATAATATTTCTGTAATTATTGAGAGAGGCTGGAAGACGGCTTTTTTATCTTTGGGTTCTAATTTGGGAAATAAGAAAAATTATCTTGATTTTGCTGTTAGGAAAATAGGGGACTCAGATTTTTGCAGAGTGGAAAAAGTGTCTGATTTTATAACGACAGAGCCTGTTGGGGAAATTGAGCAAGATGATTTTTTAAATGGCTGTATTGAGATAAAAACTCTTTATACCCCTTATGAGCTTTTAGATTTTATAAATAAAATTGAGGCGGAAGCGGGAAGAGAGAGAAATATTCATTGGGGACCAAGAACACTTGATATTGATATTATTTTTTATGACGATACGGTTATTTATGATGAGAGGCTGAAGATTCCGCATAGTGAGGCGGAAAATAGACGTTTTGTATTAGAACCATTGTGTCAAATAGCGCCTTTTTATAAACATCCCTGTTATGGAGTTTGTGTAAGAGAACTCCTTACACGTTTATAGTAATTTAATTTAAAACAAAAAGTATTCAAAATGATTATTATTGTAGATTAATTGATTATGCAAAGAATAACAGCGGAATATTTACGTTTTTTAGTTTTTGGTTATGTTATAAACTGTTCGATAACCTTAGTGGTGCAGCCTGACAGCTTTTTTATTTATATTTTTTCTAATTTTATTAAAATAATCTGTGGGTATTTTTGTGAAATTAGGCCTTGCATAGCAGAAAAAGCTCTTATTAGTGGCTGTTGCTTAAGTTATCGAACAAGTTATTATTTTTCTTTTGGATTAAAAATTAACGCTGTCAGAAAGGCGAAAACAAGTGCCGAGGTTATTCCAGCCGCCGACGCTTTTAATCCTCCGGTTAAAGCGCCGATAAGACCGCTTTTATCGACTTCTTCCATTACGCCTTTTGCCAGAGTATTCCCAAATCCGGGAAGAGGAACGGTGGCGCCGGCTCCCGCAAAATCAACTAATGGCTGATAAATGCCTATTCCTCCCAAAATGCAGCCTAAAACCACGAATAAAACCAAAATTCTCGCTGATGTAAGTTTTGTTTTATCTATTAAAATCTGTCCTATTACACAAATTCCTCCGCCTACTAAAAAGGCATATAAATAATCCATTATAATTCTCCTTTCGGATGATTTTCAATAATAACGGCATGAGCGATTCCAGGAATACTTTCCCCCTGCTGTACGCTTGTTGAACTCATTAAAGCTCCTGTAGGAACGAATAAAATTTTATTGAGCTCATTTTTTTTCATTTTATTGTAGAAATAAGCTGAAAAAGTTACAGCGGAACACGCGCATCCGCTTCCACCGGAATGAGTATCTTGATTTTCTCTGTCGTAAATTTCAATTCCGCAGTCTGTATAATTATTTGAGATATCAATGCCTTCTTTTTTTAGAAGTTCTATAGTAAGCTCTTTTCCAACGTATCCTAAATCACCTGTTATGATAAGGTCATAATAATCGGGAGTAATATTAAAGTCTTTTAAATTTGTAAGTATTATATCAGCCGCCGCTGTTGCCATAGCGGCGCCCATATTGTTGGCGTCGGTTATTCCGAAATCAACAATTTTTCCTGTTGTTATTCCTGAGATATATGGAGGTGCTCCGTTTTCCAATAGAACCGCCGCTCCATCACCAGTAACAGTCCATGTTGACGTAAGTGGTCTTTGTGTTCCAAGCCCTAGAGGGAAACGAAATTGTTTTTCCGCTGCGCAAAAATGACTCGAAGCTCCTACCAAAACTTTTGACGCACCGCCACTTTCTATTATGACGGAACCAAGACTTATACTTTCTCCAAATGTTGAGCAGGCGCCATAGAGACCAAAAAATGGCCGGTTTAAATCACGTATGCCATAGGCGCTTCCCGTGCCTTGATTAAGTAGATCACCTGAGAAAATATAATCGATGTCGTTCATTGTTAATCCGGCTTTTTTTACCGCAAGGGTGAGAGTGTCTTTTACTATTTTACTTTCCGCTTTTTCCCAGCTTGCCTCGCCGTCTACGGCGTCTTTTAAAATTACGTCAAAATATTTACCCAAAGGGCCTTCTCCCTCTTTTGTGCCTACTGTTGAGGCTGTCGCTGCTACGGAAATTTTTTTCTCAAATTTTATAGATTGCTGTCCTATATGTTTTGCCAAAAAATCACCTCATTTTATAAAATAATATATAATTCCCACAATGACGGAAGTTAATACACCATATAGTATTACAGGGCCCGCTACTATAAAAATTTTAGCGCCGAGACCTGTCACGAATCCCTCTTTTTTAAACTCAACGGCAGGTGATGTCACTGAATTTGAAAATCCCGTAATAGGAACGATAGAACCCGCGCCGGCGAATTTTCCCAGTTTACCGTATAATCCTAAGCCTGTCATTAAAGAGGCTATAAAAATTAACACCGATGAGGTATATATTCCCGTGTCATTTTGTGTAAGCCCGAGTTCTTTTAAATAATTTGTAATGAATTGACCGATACAGCATATTATTCCGCCTATGATAAACGCTTTTACGCAATCTTTAAAAATATGACTATCAGGAGACGCTTTTTTTACCATATCTTGATAAAGTTTTTTATTTTTTGCTGAATTTTCCATATAAACCTCCTAATCAATTTTAAAAAATCCTGGTACAAAATAGTATAATACCGATCCCAATAATTTACCTATCGCTATGGCGAAAATAAAATACATCATACCTTCTTTTATACGTCCTCTTCTTGACAAAATTGGTATGACGTCTAAAACTTCCGCCAAAGAAACTGCGAGACCGCCATAGAAAATGCCGATACACAAACTTATTATCATAGCCGCGAGAGTACCGATTGGAATATAATAATCAACGAGCAAAGTTGTTGTTCCAAAAATACCTCCCCAAATTATAGCCTCTTCATAGAATTTAATATATTTTTCAGTTTTTGTCTTTTGAGCGAGTCTGGGAACAACACCTATTATGGCTATAAATGCGAAAACAGCCCCCGCTATTACAACCCCCGCGCCAAATCCAAGAATAATAAGCAGTAAAAGCTTTAAAGCTGTCATTTTTTATTCTCCTTTCTTATTCTTTCCGTATTGAGGGTATCGATTATATTATCGGTGACATCTGACTCATATACAGACATTTCGACCTCTATAGGGGTTGGGTCTTCCGTAATTTTTTTGCCTGAAAAATGATTGAAAAATACAATTATGCCGAGAGCGAGTCCGAGGGAATAAGGAAGGTCTATAATGAGAGGGTTTTCAACTTTTTCATTAAAAAATATATAATAATAATTCTCAAAGACTGTGGACATTTGCGCGTCTGAGTGGAAACTCATTATCGCTGTCGCCGAACCTCCGGCAAGTATGATTGTTACAAATGTTATTTTTAATATTTTTAAAAATTTATTCTCTTTTTTCTTTTTTGGTGAAAACTCAATTACAGTATCTATTTCCCCAACGTTGTTTATCGTGTGTCCCGGAAGAGCTTTGTCTATTGCGCTTATTATATCAATAATTGTAACAAGATAATTTTTTTTTTCCTCATTTTTTATTTCAATCAATTTTATGTTTTTTATTTTTTTTAATATATTATCAGGCGCGAAAACCTCCGCTATATCTTTTATATAAATGCTTTTTCTTTCAGCTATGGAAGCTTTTTTTGCGGGTTTTATATATATATCCATAAAAAATTATCACCTACCTTTTTAGGTTTTAAGATAACAAAACAACGTTTATTTATTTCTGTGTTTTTAATATATATTTATAGTAATTCGTAAAATTTTTAGTGAAAAACAATAAAATAATTATTTAAATTATCAGGATTTATTGAAGATTATTTTTTTATTGTTTTTCTATAATATATTATTTTGTTGTTTTGTCTAAAAAATTTTTGTTTTAATTTATTTAGAAAATTAATATTAATTACGTGATATTTAATTAATATTAATTTCACTAAAAACAAAAGTCCCGTTAGAAACATTGTTTGAAAACGCACCGCTTAATAAAAAATATAAAAGTACGCAAGCTATACAAAGCAGAGTAAATATAAAAATAAATTTTCCCAATCTTGAAATCATATAAATCATCTCCGGAAAATAATATAAGGGAAATACCAAGTTAAAATTTTTTTGAATAATGTTTGATTTTAAATTTTTATTATTTCCTATAGATAGTTTCAAAAAAATAATAAAAAATATTCTGAAAATAAGTATAAAGATTTTTCCAGTGTTAAAAAAGCTTTTGAAAGTATGTAAGAAATAAATAAAATAATTGAATTTGGGAAAAGAAAATTTTTTTATGGCAATTTGTATAATTTTATTTACGGCAATTTTAAAATAACGTTACTTCGACAGAAATTTATAGTTAATGTAACATTCTTCTATCGTAAAAAAGTTCTAAACCCTCAAAAATGCTCTTTAAGAATAAAAACCTTGAGGCTTTGCCTCATAGGCACTAACTTAATAAAAACCGTGGGCTTTCAGCCCAAACCCGACTTCGTTGTTTAGTGCTTTTGGCTTTGCCAAAAGTCGGCTTACGCCGTCCGCACTTTTTTGCAGTACTCATTGAAAAAAGTTTGATAAAAACTTCTGAGCAAAATTAAGTTTTGCTGTTATTTTTCATCGAACTCACGTTAATATAAATAGAAGAGAATATTTTATTCAAAAAGTCAGTGTTTTTGATTTGAAAAAGTCGAACTGTGTTTGACTGCGTTTTGTAGCAGAGCTATTTTAACGAAAGGAGTTTTATAAAGATAGATAAGTTTGGCAACTATAAAGTTTATAATTATAAATATTGTTATAATGTATAATTTTCAGTAGAAATAATATCAAATTTCTTATTGAATATGTTATTTTTAAATTAAGAAATAAAACAGGTAGGTGTGAAAAAATAAATTTTTCACACCTACCTGTTGCAGGAAATATAACCATTTCCTGCAAATTGTTTAAGGAAAGAACAAGCTATATTTTTTCCGCACCAAAAACCGGTGTGAAAAAAGTTCCTATCCTCAAACGAGCAAAGCCCGCCTTATGGATTTTAGCATACGGCGTTACGTTTTTGAAGTTTATTGGCAAAAATAAAATTTGAAGGAGTTTTTAATTTTCTTTTAGATAAAGTTTACTTTTTCACAACCCCTTGATTTTTAATTATAAAAAGTATTTATAAATAGGCGCGGATAGTATAGGTTTCATATAATTAATTATTTTGACGGATTGTATAGCTTTTATAAAAAATAACAATAAAAGTTGGGCAGTAAGTTGTGATTATTTTTAATATGTCTAATTGATAATTAAATAATATATAACTATTTATATTTTTACAGTATAAACGATAAAAGATTTTAAAACATATTAATCAAATCACAAAATAAAAATGGGAGGAAACAAATGTTTAGCAGTAAAGTTATAACAATATTTTATAAAATGTTTTTTATTTTTCCTTATTTTCCCCTTTTACTTTTATAATACTTGTATTACCCTCTTTAGCTCGCTGAATAACGCCTTTAGCAAGTAATTTAAAGTTATTTCCTGATTCCGACGCTCCTGTAATC
>CANOGI010000063.1 GCA_947565475.1 uncultured Eubacteriaceae bacterium | reverse complement strand
AAATAATGAAATTGAGAACTTTATAAACCTTTAAACCCTAAAATCACTCTTTTGTAGCATACTAAGACACTTTAAAAACAAATTTTTTAAGGTGCCTTAGTATTATAGTCAAACCGCTTTAAAAAATGAATAAATTCGGAAGTGTCAAGACTACTCGAATTTTTGTATAACAAAAATTCTCGTAACCGACAGCGAAAGTATTCGCCTTTGTATTCAAAGTGAGCTTGTACTCCCTGAATTCAAGAGTAAGTACCCCCGCTTAAAAAAGCATGGGACTTCCTCTTGTCAGTTAAAATCTTTTTTGCCGCGTTAGCGTCAGTCGGCATAGTATCCTAACTATGCTCTCTTTCCGCTGTCTCGTGAAAATGATTTTAATTTCGCCTCATTTTATTTATTTTCAAGTAGTTTGACTATAAACGCCTTTTTCTTCCCACTCTAATTATCTTTCATTTCCTCCTCAAAAACAAACAAATCATTTGGTTTGCAATTAAAAATCTGACATAAAGCTTCTATGTTATCATATCTTATCGATTTTGTTTCATTATTAACCATTTTATTAAAATTCTGATAGCTCATACCTAACTGCATATACAGCCAATATTTTGTCTTTTCCTCTTTTTTAAGCAACTCCAAAACATTTAATCTAACCATTAAATACACTCCTAAATATTAAATTTTTTAATAAGATATTAATTAATAAGATATTTAAACATATAGACTATATCATTATATAATGAAAACATACTATAATGTATTGACAATATATCTATTACATTATATACTTTAATTATTAGATATCTTTTATATAAAAAATCTCAAATAAAATTTCTTAATAATGGGTGTATTGATTATGAAAGAACAAAACATAATAAATAACTTATTTAACGGCAAAATATGCGGTTTATCCGACATTGGAAATGAATTTAAAAAATAAATCAGCTCAAGAAATAAGTAAGACACTAAAACAACTCGAAAAAAACTTTTGTGCTTCACAAAATGACTTAACAATTAATATATTTGAGAAAATAACAAATTGCTACAGAAAACTTCTTTACATCAACGCCAAATTAGGCTATCACGTGGGAATGCAAACAGGTCTTGAACTCGCCGAAACTTTAAAAAAACAAAATTAGACATATACTTCTATATTTTATAAAATTAAAACAGGCGGGGCATATGCCCCGCCTGTTTAGTTTTCCTCAAAATCATCAAAAGTAATCATATCATCAGCGCTCTTGCCCGCTGGAATCATAGGGAATACTTTCTCATCAATATTTATCTCACAGTTAATAACACATGTTTTATTAAGCTCAATAGCTTTTTTAATAGCGTCGTCAACTTCTTCCGGTTTTGTAACGTTAAACGGAACCGCCTTATAAGCCTCTGCAAGCTTCAAAAAGTCAGTAGCCTTATCTAAATTGGTATTTGAGTACCTCGCGTCATAAAACATATTCTGCCACTGCCTTACCATACCTAAAACGTGATTATTAATAAGAACCACAATAACCGGCAAATCATTGGCGACAGCTGTCGCCAGCTCAATATTATTCATATAAAAGCATCCGTCTCCAGCTATATCGAAAACAACCTTATCCGGTCGGCCCGCTTTCGCTCCGATAGCTGCGCCAAGACCATATCCCATAGTGCCCAAACCGCCTGAAGTAAGCATATGGCGCGGGTGCTCATAGTTAATAAACTGGCACGCCCACATCTGATGCTGTCCAACCTCTGTCGTGATAATAGCCTCGCCCTTTGTAATAGCGCTTATTCTTTCCATTATATATTGAGGTTTAAGCTCGCCGTCGTCAGCATATTTAAGAGGAAATTCCTCTTTATACTTTTTAACCTTGTCAAGCCATTCGGCGTGATTGGATTTGTCAAGCCTTTTGTTAAGGATTTTAAGAACCTCTCTGCAATCTCCTATAACCGAACTAAATGCGCTTACATTTTTGTCGATTTCCGCGGCGTCAATATCAATATGCAAAATTTTAGCGTCCGGAGCGAACTTAGCGATGTTTGTCGCTACCCTGTCGCTAAATCTCGCCCCCACGGCGATAAGCAAATCACACTCGTTTACAAGCAAATTTGACGCTTTCGTTCCGTGCATACCAATCATTCCTGTAAATCTGTGACTGCTTGACGGTACGCCTCCCAAACCCATAGCGGAAACACATATAGGAGAATCAATTTTTTCTATAAACTCTGAAAGCTCTTTAGAAGCGTCTGAGGAAATAATTCCGCCCCCCGCGTAAACAAAAGGTCTCTCAGCGGCTTTGATAAGCTCAACAGCTTTTTTTACATCTTCCTCCGTAATGGTTTCCGTAACTCTCTCAGCCTCTAAAGGTTCTTTTTTCTCATATTCCGTAACAGCCGCCGTAACGTCTTTTGTAATATCAATAAGTACAGGACCTGGTCTACCGACTTTAGCAATATAAAAAGCTTTTCTCACAGTGTCGGCAAGTTTTTTAACGTCCTTTACGATAAAATTATGTTTAGTAATAGGCATAGTAATGCCCGCTATATCCACTTCCTGAAAACTGTCTTTTCCCAAAAGCGGCAAAGATACGTTTCCCGTAATAGCCACCATAGGGATACTGTCCATATAAGCGGTAGCTATACCCGTAACAAGGTTAGTAGCCCCAGGACCGCTCGTAGCGAGACACACGCCCACTTTTCCCGTGGCTCTCGCGTAACCATCGGCAGCATGCGCCGCGCCCTGCTCATGAGAAGTAAGATAATGTTTTATCTCATCTTTATGTTTATATAAAGCATCGTAAATATTTAAAACAGCACCTCCGGGATAGCCAAAAATAGTGTCAACACCCTGCTCTTTTAAACATTCAACCAAAATTTCCGAACCGTTTAACAGCATCAAATCACTCCTTTACTATTCAAGAATAGCGCCTTTGTCCGCGCTTGAAACAAGTTTGGCGTATCTTGAGAGATAACCCGTTTTTATTTTAGGCTCAGGCATAGTCCACTTAGCTCTTCTCTCATCTAAAACCTCATCTGAGACTCTCACAGAGAGAATACCCTCATTAATATCAATATCAATAATATCCCCCTCCTCAACAAGGGCGATATTTCCTCCCGCGGCTGCTTCCGGAGAGGCGTGACCAATACTCGCTCCCCTTGATGCGCCGCTGAAACGTCCGTCTGTCACAAGAGCTACCTCTTTATCAAGCTTCATTCCCGCTAAAGCGGAAGTTGGGGAAAGCATTTCTCTCATACCCGGACCTCCTTTAGGTCCCTCATATCTGATAAGCACAACATCGCCGCTCACGATTTTCCCCCCGAAAATAGCGGAAATCGCCGCCTCCTCAGAATCAAAAACCCTCGCTGGTCCTGAGTGTTTAAGCATTTCAGGAGCCACCGCGCTTCTTTTTACAACGGCTCCGTTAAGAGCGATATTTCCTTTTAAAACAGCTATACCGCCTGTTTTAGAATAAGGATTGTCAACAGGACGAATAATATCATGATTTTTATTGCAGGCGTTCTCAATATTTTCTCCCACGGTTTTTAATGTAACAGTAGGATTGTCAAGTTCAAGAAGACCAAGTTTTTTAATCTCACTCATAACAGCGGGAATACCTCCCGCCTCGTTAAGTTCCTCAATATAATTAGGGCCCGCCGGAGCTAAATGACAAAGATTAGGTGTTTTGTCGCTTATCTCGTTCGCCATATCAAGAGTAATCTCAACACCCGCCTCATGAGCGATAGCGGGAAGGTGAAGCATAGAATTTGTAGAACATCCAAGCGCCATATCCATGGTAAGAGCGTTTTTAAACGCTTTCTCATTCATAATATCCCTTGGTTTAACGTCTTCTTTAACCAACTTCATAATTTGCGTACCGGCGTGTTTAGCGAGACCAATTCTATCGCCATAAACAGCTGGAATAGTTCCGTTTCCGGGAAGAGCCATACCAATAACTTCAGAAAGACAATTCATAGAATTGGCAGTATACATACCTGAACATGAACCGCAGCTCGGGCAGGACTTATTCTCATATTCTTTTAACTCATTCTCATCAATCATACCCGCCTCAAAAGCGCCTACAGCCTCAAAAGTTTTCGAGAGGCTAAGTTTTTCCCTGTCCGAACCGCATTTCAAATGACCGGCGAGCATAGGACCGCCGCTTACGACAATAGCGGGAATATTAAGTCTCGCAGCCGCCATAAGCATACCAGGAACAATTTTATCACAATTCGGAATAAGCACCAAACCGTCAAAACCGTGAGCCGTAGCGAGACATTCCACAGAATCCGCAATAAGCTCTCTTGTTGGAAGAGAATAATGCATGCCTATATGTCCCATGGCGATACCATCACATACTCCAATAGCCGGCACCTCAATAGGAGTACCCCCTGCCGCTAAAACGCCTGACTTAACGGCTTTGGCTATATTGTCAAGGTGCATATGCCCCGGAACAATCTCGCTTTGGGCGTTCACAACACCTATAAGAGGCCTTGATAATTCCTCGTCCGTATACCCCATAGCTTTAAACAAAGAGCGGTGAGGGGTTTTCTCCGGCCCTTTTTTCACTCTGTCACTAATCATATTATAAAACCTCCATCTATAATTTTTTAATATATTTTTCAATCCGCGAAAACTCTTCCGTCAAATTCATAATTATTACCAAAACCCCCAAGTATAACTCCATATATATATGTATATATGGCTAATTTCTTTTCTCGTCCAGCTTTCTGTATCTCTCCCATAGATAAAAACCTCGGTGACAGCAAAAATCAACAATACAAAAAATTTTTTTACAAATGTCATCTCTAATCACAGTATATACCTAAATTATAATGTTGGGTGTCTTATAAACAGTTGCGCCTGCCGGTATCACCGACAGGCGCAGTATACTTCCGACTATTCGGCAATATTAGAGTCTTTCAATAATAAGTTTGCCCATTTCCTTACAGCCCACTTTTTTCATTCCGTCGCTCATAATGTCAGCGGTTCTGTATCCCTCGTCAAGAACTTTGGTCACGGCATCCTCAATACATTTAGCCTCGTCCAAAAGACCAAAACTGTATTTAAGCATCATAGCCCCTGAAAGAATAGTAGCGATAGGATTGGCAATATCTTTGCCCGCTATATCAGGAGCGGAACCATGAACAGGCTCATACATTCCAAGACTGCCCTCGCCTAAACTCGCCGACGGAAGCATACCGATAGAACCCGTCATCTGACTTGCCTCGTCAGAGAGAATATCACCGAAAATATTTCCAGTAACGATAACATCAAAAGTAGTCGGACGCATTATAAGCTGCATCGAAGCGTTGTCAACATATAAATGGTCAAGCTCCACGTCAGGATAGTCTTTAGCCACCTCAAGAACAACGCTTCTCCAAAGCCTTGAGGACTCAAGAACATTTTGTTTATCAACGTTAGTCACGTGTTTATTTCTCTTTCTCGCTATCTCAAAAGCTTTTCTTGTAATTCTCTCAACCTCTTTTTCGGAATACAGCTCAACATCATAGGCCGCCTCGCCCATATCGGTTTGCTTTCTTCCCTTTTCACCGAAATACATTCCTCCGGTAAGCTCTCTCACAACCATAATATCAACACCGTCTTTGACCAATTCAGGCTTAAGAGGGCAAGCGTCTTTTAAAGCGTCGTGAAGTGTCGCCGGTCTTAAATTGGCGTATAAACCCAAAGCGCCTCTGAGTCCAAGCAAAGCTCTCTCCGGACGCTTGTCACCTGGAAGAGTGTCCCACTGCCATCCGCCGACAGCGCCCAAAAGAACAGAGTCGCTCGCCTTGCACACGTCAATAGTTTCCTGAGGCAAAGGCTCGCCAAACTTATCAATAGCGCAGCCCCCGCCCAACACGTGAGTATACTCAAAAGTATGTCCAAATTTTTTACCTATTTCATTTAACACAAGAATATTTTGTTCCATTACCTCGGGGCCGATACCGTCCCCCGCTACAACAGCGATTTTATAATTCATTTCAATTCCACCTCTATATCAAATTAACGGGAATAAATCCCCAACTGTTCCAATTATTTTAATCCAAGTTTAACTTTAGTCTGCTCAATAAGTCCCCCCGCGGCCATCATATCCTGCATAAACTGCGGGAAAGGCTCAGCTTGATAAGTTTTGTTTTTTGTCAAGTTTGTAATAACGCCTGTGTTAAAATCAACCTCTACTTTATCACCCATATCAATATCGTCGGCAGCCTCCTCACACTCAAGAATAGGAAGCCCAATATTAATAGCGTTTCTATAAAAAATTCTGGCAAAAGTTTTAGCTATAACACAAGAAATACCGCTCGCTTTAATAGCGATAGGGGCATGCTCTCTTGAGGAACCGCATCCAAAATTTTTCTCAGCGACCATAATATCGCCGTCTTTAACATTCTCCACAAAGTTGACGGTAGAATGTATAGCGTCCTCCATACAATGTTTAGCCAACTCTTTCGGGTCGGAAGAATTTAAGTATCTCGCCGGAATAATAACGTCGGTATCAATATTATCCCCATATTTAAAAACAGTACCGTTTGCTTTCATTTCAAAACCCTCCTATTTAAACACTCTCAGGACTTGTAATTTTCCCTGTAATAGCTGAAGCGGCGGCGACAGCCGGACTGCAAAGATAAACCTCCGACTCCGGATGGCCCATACGTCCTATAAAGTTACGATTTGTTGTAGATAAAGCTCTCTCGCCTTTTGCTAAAATTCCCATATGCCCGCCGAGACAAGGCCCGCAGGTAGGAGTTGAGAACACACATCCCGCCTCAACAAAAGTTTTAGCTATGCCCTCGTCTATACATTGCAGATAAATGTTTTGAGTACCAGGCAAAATAATAACTCTAAGTTTAGGATTAACTTTTTTGCCTTTAAGGATTTGAGAAGCGATTCTTAAATCGTCCATTCTTCCATTAGTACATGAACCGATTACAACCTGATCAATCTCAATATCGCCTACCTCGTCGATAGTTTTTGTGTTCTCCGGAAGATGTGGGAAAGAAACCGTCGGTCTTAAAGAAGATAAATCTATTTCGTAAACAGCGTCATACTCCGCGTCAGAATCGGCCTCAAAAACTGTATACTCTTTGTTTGAGTGTTCTTTAACATACTCAAGAGTTTTTTCATCAACAGGAAAAATACCGTTTTTTCCGCCCGCCTCAATAGCCATGTTGGCGATAGTGAATCTATCGTCCATAGAAAGATACTCAAGACCGTCGCCCACAAACTCCATAGATTTGTATAAAGCTCCATCAACGCCTATCATACCAATAATATGTAAAATAATATCTTTACCGCTTATCCATTTCGCTGGCTTATTCTTTAAAACAAATTTCAAAGCTGATGGAACCTTAAACCAAGCCACACCTCTCGCCATTCCTACAGCCATATCGGTGCTTCCCACCCCTGTGGAAAAAGCTCCTAAAGCGCCATAAGTGCAAGTATGCGAGTCCGCTCCTATAACAACATCACCCGGAACAACAAGACCGGCTTCCGGTAAAAGACAGTGCTCAATACCCATCTGTCCAACCTCAAAATAATTCTTAACGCCTTTTTCATTAGCGAACTCTCTTATAATTTTACAATGCTCCGCCGATTTAATGTCCTTATTAGGTGTAAAATGGTCTGGGACAATAGTAACCTTATTTTTGTCAAAAACCTCTTTAACTCCGATTTTGTTAAACTCTTTAACGGCCACGGGAGTAGTGACGTCGTTGCCGTGAACGATGTCAAGTTTAGCTTCAATAAGCTGACCCGCCTTAACCGATTCAAGACCGGCGTGAGCCGCCAAAATTTTTTGAGTCATAGTCATACCCATAGTATAATCCTCCTTAATTCATCTTTAAGAACTCGGTTCAAAAATAAAATTTTTTTACTTTCTATAATTTTATAAATACGTTTTAAACTTAAATTCAATATCTTTAATAAGTTTATATTCAATAGAATCAACAAGAGCAAGCCAGCTCGCCTCAATAATATCGTTAGAAACCCCGACAGTAGACCAGTTGTCATTGCCGTCGCTTGACTCAATAAGAACACGTACTTTAGAAGCCGTCGCTGTTTTGCTGTCAAGCACTCTAACTTTATAATCCGTAAGGTGAACATCAGAAAGCTGTGGATAAAAAACCTCCAGCGCTTTTCTTAAAGCCGTATCAAGAGCGTTTACGGGTCCGTCCCCTTCAGCCGCGGTAATCTCCGTCTTGTCATCAACGATAACTTTAATGACCGCCGAAGCGCTTCCGCCCTCTAAATAAGGCTGTTCCCCTATAGTTTTTAAATTTACCAGCTCAAAAAACGGCTTGTACTTGCCAAGGGTCTTTCTTATAAGAAGCTCTAAAGACCCCTCGGCTCCCTCAAATTGATAACCGTTATATTCAAAATCTTTAAGCTTTTTAATAACTAAATCCGTTTCAGGCGAGTTTTTCTCAATGTCCGGAACTATTTTTCTAATCATGGATAAAATAGTACTGCGTCCGGCGACCTCGCTTGTAAGGAACTTCCTCTCGTTTCCCACAATGGACGGATCAATATGCTCAAAACTGTGGGGCGCCTTGCTTACGCCGTCTATATGCATACCGCCCTTATGAGCGAAAGCGCATTTTCCCACAAACGGCGTAATATCGCTTAGTTTAAAATTAGCGATTTCTGAAATTTTTCTCGCGGTGTGAGTGAGATTTTCTATGTTCTCCTCAGGGATACACAAGTAATCCCGTTTCACTTGTAAATTGGCTATAACGGTAGATAGAGCGGTATTTCCGCATCTCTCCCCGAATCCTGTAAACGTTCCCTGAACACTATCCGCTCCGGCATAAACCGCCATAATAGTGTTGGCCACAGCCATACCACAGTCGTTGTGACAATGTATACCTATAGAAACTGAGCTAAATTTCTCACACACAAATTTGGTAATATCATATATCTCATCAGGAAAACAGCCGCCGTTTGTATCGCATAAAGCGATACAGTCCGCTCCGGCGGAGACTGCCGCTTCCAAGGCTTTTATCGCGTACTCTTTGTTATTTTTATACCCGTCAAAAAAATGCTCGGCGTCAAAAATAACTTCTTTTCCAAGATTTTTAAAATAGAGAATCGTTTCGCTAATCATCTTTAAATTTTCATCTAAAGTAGTATGTATTATATCCGTAACGTGGAAATCCCAGCTTTTCCCAAATATAGAAACAGCGTCAACTCCAGCGCTTACAAGAGATTTAATATTGCTATCTTCCTCAACGGTAATATTACACCTTCTTGTACTTCCGAAAGCCACAATTTTAGAATTGCTCAGCTCAACATTTTTAATTCTCTCAAAAAATTCCAAATCCTTTGGATTAGACCCCGGGTTGCCCGCCTCTATATAGCTAACGCCCAATCGGTCGAGAGCCTTTACTATTTTTATTTTATCCTCAACAGAAAAGGAAATTCCCTCTCCCTGCGCCCCGTCTCTCAAAGTTGAGTCAAAAACATCTATTTTTTTGTTCATGTTCTCGCCTCCCCGCGTTATTTATTATAGTCTGTTATTCCCAGTCTGTTTCCAAACGGGTCCTCAAACTCAACGGCATACCCTGTTTTTATTTTAAATGGTTCTGATAAAAAAGCAATACCCTTTTCTCTCATTTCCTTATATTTCATCATAACATCGGATACCTCAAACCAAATAGTTGGTTTTAAATCCTTAAATTTATTTTTATCTTTCAAAATTATGGCAGGTTCCTCACCGCCCACATTAAAAGCCGCCATTCCTTTATCGGAAAAATCAAATTTCATTTTCAGCCCTAATAACTCCTCATAGTATTGTTTAGCGTCTTCCAAATTGTCAACAGGAAGAAAAAAATTATCATAATTTTTCATAGTAAACCTCCCTGACTTTCCTTAAAATATCAAATTACATAAAAATATCTCTATACAATAATAAACCGCGCCTTTTATGAAAAACTTTACAACTCTTAATACCCCTTTTATATACCTCTCCGGACAAAAAATATCAATGATAGCGAATCAATAAAAGAACAGACAAACGAATTCTAAAAAATATAATGTATTAAGAAATTTTTTTATTGATTCACTCTAAAACTATGCTAATCGCTGTAAAAGCTTATAATTTATTCTCTACATCTTATAAACTCACTAATAAATTCAAGGAACCGCCCGACGGCAAAACGAACATTCTGCCGTCAGACAATTACCTACAAATTATAATAATATCTATATACAGT
>CANOGI010000062.1 GCA_947565475.1 uncultured Eubacteriaceae bacterium | reverse complement strand
CGTTACCGATAAGCTTAGAAAGAGGCTTGAATATGAGCTTAACACAATAGAGAGTATGGGTTTTACTGATTATTTTCTTATAGTATGGGATTTTATTAAATACGCCAAAGACAACGGGATTATGGTGGGGCCTGGAAGAGGTTCCGCCGCGGGGAGTATTGTGGCCTATTCTCTTAAAATAACGGATATTGACCCTTTAAGATATAATTTGATTTTTGAGAGATTCTTAAATCCTGAGAGGATAAGTATGCCGGATATTGATATTGACTTTTGTTATGAGAGGCGACAGGAGGTTATTGATTATGTTGTGGAGAAATACGGCGCAGACCATGTTGCCCAGATAGTCACTTTTGGAACTATGGCGGCGAGAAACGCTATAAGAGATGTTGGTCGGGCTTTAGCTATGTCATACTCGGAAGTTGATAAAATCGCTAAAATGATTCCGATGGAGCTTAACAGAAAAGTAACAATTAAACACGCTCTTGAGATGAATCCTGAACTTTTATCGGAGTATGAGAATTTTCCCAAAGTTAAATATCTTCTTGATATGTCAATGAAACTTGAGGGGCTTCCCCGTCACGCTTCCACCCACGCTGCGGGGGTTGTTATATGTGACAGGCCTGTTGTGGACTATGTTCCTCTTAACTCAAATGATGGTGTTATCACGACTCAGTATACTATGACGACTCTTGAGGAGCTTGGACTTTTGAAAATGGATTTTTTAGGTCTTAGAACCCTTACGGTAATTCATAACGCTGTTATTGAGGTTGAGCGAAATCATAAAGTAAAAATAGATATATCCAATATAGATTATGATGATAAAAATGTTTTTGAGCTTATCTCAAGCGGTAAAACAGACGGGGTTTTTCAGCTTGAGAGTCCTGGTATGCGTCAATTTATGAGAGAGCTTCAGCCATCGAGCCTTGAGGATATTATAGCGGGGATTTCACTTTATCGTCCCGGTCCTATGGATTTTATCCCTAAATATATAAAGGGTAAAAATAATAAAGACTCCATTACTTATACTCATCCCGCGCTTGAGAAAATACTTGAGCCTACTTACGGCTGTATTGTTTATCAAGAACAGGTTATGCAGATTGTAAGAGAACTCGCCGGATATAGTCTCGGCAGAAGCGACCTTGTGCGTAGAGCTATGAGCAAAAAGAAAACGGATGTTATGGCGAGAGAGAGAGAAAATTTTATAGAGGGTCTTGGCGACGATGTGCCAGGGTGTATTAAAAACGGCATAGAAAGAGAAGCCGCCGAGAAAATATTTGACGAGATGACAGATTTCGCCAAATACGCCTTTAATAAATCTCACGCGGCCGCTTACGCTATTGTGGCATATCAAACAGCTTATTTAAGAACATATTATCCCGTTGAGTTTATGGCGGCGCTTATGACAAGCGTTATGAGTTTTCCGGACAAGATATCAGAGTATATAGCCGCTTGCAGGAAGATGAGTATTCAGCTTTTACCTCCGGACATTAATGAGAGTTTTCACAATTTCAGCGTTAGCGGCGGGAAAATAAGGTATAGCCTTTCCGCTATTAAAAATGTTGGAGCCGGAAACGTTAGAGCTCTTGTGGCGGAGAGAGAGAAAAATGGAAGTTATATCAGTATGACACAATTTTTGAACAGACTTTCGGGAGAGCTTAACACAAGAACAATAGAAAGTCTTATTAAAGCGGGAGCTTTTGATTCTTTAGGAGGGAAAAGAGCCCAATACGCCAGTGTTTATAAACAAATTTATAATGGTCTTGGACAAGTTAAAAAAAGGACTATGGCGGGACAAGTATCCCTTTTTGAGATGACGGAGAAAAAAGATGAGGATGTTTATAAAGACGAGCTTCCAAATATTGAGGAGTATCCTAAAAAATTTCTTCTCTCAGAGGAAAAAGCGGTTTTGGGAATTTATGTTTCGGGGCATCCTCTTTTTGAGTATAAAGATGTTCTTGAGAAATATATTACGTTTACAAGTGTTGATTTTTCTTCGGATTATACCCAAATGTATGATGGGCAAAAAGTTATCATAGGAGGTATTATTTCGGAAATCTCAATTAAGTACACAAAAAATAACAAGGTTATGGCTTTTGTCAGTATTGAGGACTTGGACGGTATTATAGAGGTTATTTTATTTCCGGATTCCTACTCAAAATACTCAGAGGTGATTTTTGAGGACAATGTTGTTTTAATTTCCGGACGCGCCAGCGTTTCCGAAGACCAAGCCACAAAAGTCATTTGCGAAAGCGTTACGGAGTATGATGATATTATAAATAAAAACAGAACTTTATGGCTTAAAATATCTAAAGAGTCGGAGCTTACTCCAAATAATGTAATAGATATTTTAAAAAAAAGAAAGGGAAAAACGCCTGTAATTATATATGATGAGAAGAAAAAACAAAAACTTACTCTTACAAGTTCCAATTATATTACTATAGATGACTCTTTTATGAGCGAGCTTAAAAATATTTTGGGTGAGAAATCAGTAGTATTAAAAGGCTGATATTTAAAAGTATGTTAAAAATCAATTATTTTTGTTTTTTTGCCATAAATTTGTTATTTTATTTTAAGTTTTTTTGTGCGTTTTGGGGAATTTATAAAGCGCTGAAAAACAGTATATTTATTTGTGCTGATTTTTTTTGAAAATTGACGTATACTATTATAAAAAAAGCTTAAAAATAAAATATATTATTTTATTTTTAAAACTTGACGAAGAACATATTTTAATTGTACAATTTACGTATGATGTTGTTTCGGAAAAATTTTCCGTTTTTTTAAAACAAGTGTTTTGTGAGAAACTTGTACTTACAAATTTTTATTCGCGTTTAAATTATTGCACGTTATGAGTATTTATCGGTTTTATGTGAAAAATATTTTAAACAGATGCGGTAAGTTGATTTATATTATATTGATAAACAAAATTTTTAGCGTTAATCAACAAAAGAATTTTTTGATACATTATTTTTTAGAATTTGTTTATTTACTATTTTATTGGTGCGATATAAGTGAGTTTATAATTGGTTTTAACAGGCTGAAGAAGTTTAGCTATTAAAATTCTTTTAAATTCAGTGGTAGCGAGTTTAAGCTTAATTTAAAGGTGAAAGTATTAGCGTAGATTTAGAATATTTTTATGAATTTGAGAAACAAAAATACGGATAGACTTTGCTTTTTAATCGACGGAGGAAGTCCCCCGCTTTTTAAGCGGGGGAACTTACTCTTGTATTCAGAGGGAGTGCAAGCCAGGTTACAAGGGCGAGCGGCAAAACGAAGTTTTGCGACCAGCCTCATTTTGAATACAAATGAAAATACTTTCGCCGTCGGTTACGAGAATTTTTGTTATACAAAAATTCGAGTGGTCTTGACTTGTAAATATAATTTTCCACTTATGATGGTAGAATATGAATGGAGGTATTGCTTTTATGAGTTCTATAAAAAAAATAGGTGTTTTGACAAGCGGAGGCGACGCTCCTGGTATGAACGCCGCTATTAGAGCCGTTGTAAGAACCGCTATACATAACGATATTAAGGTTGTGGGTATAAAAAGAGGTTATGAGGGGCTTATAAACGGAGAGTTTAAAGAGATGGACGCTACTTCCGTATCCAGTATTATGTATAGAGGCGGTACAGCTCTATTAACCGCGAGGTGCCCTGAAATGACAACGGAAGAGGGACAGAAAAAAGCCGCGGGAATCTATAAGGTTCTTGGCCTTGACGCTTTAATAGTGATTGGAGGCGACGGCTCTTTACACGGTGCCCAGGCGCTTAAAAAATTCGACGTAAACGTTATGGGGATTCCAGGAACAATTGACTTAGACTTAGACTGCACGGAATATACTATTGGTTTTGACACAGCCGTTAATACGGGAATGGACGCCATAAACAAAATAAGAGACACTTCATGTTCTCATGAGAGATGCAGCATTGTAGAGGTTATGGGAAGAAATGCCGGATTTATCGCCCTTTGGTGCGGTATTACAGGCGGGGCGGAGGAAGTGCTTATTCCTGAGAAATCCGATATTGACAATGACGCTGTTGTTAAACAAATTCTTGAAAACAGGTGCCAGGGAAAAACTCATAATCTTATTATTGTCGCTGAGGGGATAGGAGGCAGCCAAGAGCTCGCTAAACATATTGAGTCAGTTACGGGGATTCAGACAAGAGCGACAATTTTAGGGCATCTTCAGAGAGGCGGTATACCCACAGCTCTTGACAGAATGAGGGCGTCTATGATGGGATATAACGCTGTTAAGGCTCTTATTAAGGGCAAAAAAAATCGAGTTATGGTATACAGAGACGGTCACTATGATGATTTAGATTTAGACGAGGCCCTTGCTTATAAAAGAGAATATGATAATACATCTTATGAAATATTAAAAATTTTAGCTATCTAAAAAGGAGTATACGATTATGCGTAAAACAAAAATTGTCGCGACTATAGGTCCCGCCAGCAATTCACCAGAAAAAATAAGAGAGCTTTTTAAAGCGGGAATGAATGCCGCCAGAATTAATTTTTCTCATGGAAGCCATGAGTCTCATGGAGAGACAATCAATAAAATCAAACAAGCGAGAGAGGAACTTAATCTCCCCATTCCATTGATTTTAGATACTAAGGGACCGGAAATTAGAACGAAGACTCTTAAAACGGAGCCCGTTGAGCTAAAAAAAGGCAGTCAATTTATTCTTACGACAGATGATTGCGAGGGAGACGAAACGAGGGTTTCCGTTACTTATGAGGATATTACAAAGGATTTGAAGGTCGGCTCAACAGTTCTTATTGACGATGGTCTTATTGAGCTTAAGGTTAAAGAAATCAAAGGAAATGACGTAATTTGCGAAGTTGAGAACTCAGGATTTTTAGGCTCAAGAAAAGGTGTTAATATTCCTGATATTCACCTTGGTCTTCCCGCTTTGTCGGAAAAAGATATAGATGACATAAAATTTGGTATAAAAATGGGCTTTGATTATATCGCCGCTTCTTTTATACGCTCGGCTAACGATGTTAAACAAATAAGGAAGTTACTTGAGGAAAACGGCGGTTCTTCTATACGAATTATTTCTAAAATTGAAAACAGAGAGGGCGTTGAGAATCTTGATGAGATTCTTGAGGCTACTGACGGTATTATGGTAGCGAGAGGGGATTTAGGTGTTGAAATCCCTCTTGAGGAAGTTCCTGTTATTCAAAAGAATATGATTAGAAAATGCAAGGAGTATGGAAAGCTTGTTATTACAGCGACGCAAATGCTTGAATCAATGATAACCAATCCACGTCCTACAAGAGCGGAGGCCAGCGACGTGGCGAACGCTATTTTTGACGGAACGGACGCTATTATGCTTTCCGGAGAGACCGCAAAGGGAAATTACCCTGTTGAGGCTGTTGAGACTATGGTAAAAATAGCGCTGAGAGTCGAGAGTTCTATAGACTACTCCAAAAAATTCTCAAGGCAGAAAAAGATTATTACAGATAATATTACGGACGCCGTAGGACACGCCACGTGTACAACCGCTAATGATTTGAACGCCGCTGGCATTATCGCCGTTTCAAAATCAGGTTTTACGGTTAATCAGATAGCGAAATTTAGACCTATGTGTCCAATTTACGCTTTTACACCTGATGAACAGGTACGACGTCAACTTAATCTTTTATGGGGCTGTAACCCTAATATACTTGAGGACATTACTACTTCGGCTTTAGATTTATTTAACGCTGCCGCTTTTAAAACTTTTAAACTTGGCGAAGTAAAGGTCGGGGATATTGTGGTTATTGTTGGAGGTACTCCTATTGGTGTTGCCGGAAATACCAATACTTTAAAAGTTCACTGCTATTAAAAATTATGTTAAAAAAAGGTGGTGTGAAAAATTCATTTTTTCACACCACCTTTTGCGGGAAATGTGCCTATTTCCCGCAAATTCTTTAAGGAAAGAACCTGCCATGTTTTTTCCGCACCAAAAACCGGCGCGAAAAAAGCTCCTATCCTCAGATGAGCAAAGCCCGCCTTGCGGATTTTAGCCTACGGCGTTACGTTTTTGAAGTTTATTAGCAAAAATAAAATTTGAAAGAGTTTTTAATTTTCTTTCAGATAAATTTTATTTTTTCACAGCCCCTCTTTAGTTAGAGTATACTTATATTCTTTCTTGTTTTGAAATGTTGTATAAACAGGATTTAAATATCCTTTTGCACAGCCTATATTTTTCCCGCTAAGTAAATATTTTTTCATTTTTCGTTGTAAAGATGTATTTTCCGGAAGATTATCTGAAATTTCTGTGTGTCCGGGAAAAACCCATTTAAGTGCTGATAATTTTTCATAATCTACGCTCTCTATGATAAAAAATTTTTGGAAGTTTATAATATTAGAATTTTTATCTAATAATTCTTTTAATACAGGCGACAAAAGCCATGAATTACAATAAATTTTTGTATTTATCCATGTAGGAAAAAATGTTTCTCTAAAATTTATAAAATCATTTAATGATTTTAGTATTTTTTTTTCTTTTAAAATCGCATCTGATGGAATATGTATAGAAATAATTTTTTTATCCGATTCAATAAACTCATACTCAAGACAACCTATACGAAATTCTTGTAATGAAAGTTGACGTGGAAACCACCATGCCCATACAAATTTATATTCGCCATATACTCGCTTGTAATCTTTAATAAAACGCGTACAAAACTTCATGGTTTCAATATAAATTTCTATTGGAATTTTTTTCTTTTCATATTCAATATAGGATTCGCAAGCTAAATTTAACATTTCCCATAATATTTTAATTCCTTTATAATCATCACCTATTAATTCTTGAAGTGTTTTTACTCCTTCTTTCCATAGCTCTCTATTTAAAAGATGTTTTTTCAAATCTGAAGTAATATTAATTTTTCTGTTATTTTCATATTCTTTCAATTCTATAATTATAACTTTTGGGAGTTCTAATAGTTGATATAGTTTTGTTAATTCCATATAAGCGCTACTCCTTTAAACATTTAATAATTTTATTATATAATATATTTTATCATATTTTTTTCTGTTTTGAAATATTGTGTAAACACACTATAGTTTTTAGATATGTTATGTAGAGCGTTTCAGAACTCTCGCTATAGTCAGACTAAAGCTTTTTGTAGTAAAAGACTAAAAGTTCTTTATAAAATAAAAAAACTCTTGTCAATGACAAGAGAATAAAGTCATGTAATGCAGTTGGGGGGACTCGAACCCCCAAGGTTTAGAACCACTAGATCCTTAGTCTAGCGCGTATGCCAATTCCGCCACAACTGCGTATAATTAAAAAATTATTCGACAACAAAAGTTATTTTATCATATATATTGTCATATGTCAATAATTTTTTCTGAGATTGTTATATAATCAACCTTAGAAACAAAAGTAAAAAAAATATAAATTTTTCTTGCATTTGTTTTTGTTTTGTAATATAATAATAAACTGTGAATACGGATATTCCTCTGTCACTGTAAAATATTGATTACCTCAAAAATCAATGTTTGATTGTAGCGAGACGGTGAAACACTTTAACCGCGAGACAGACTCGTTAAAAAAATGTTTTATTGTTTTACCGCCGTAAATTTCGCTAATCGCTGTAAAAGTGAAAATGTGTTAAGAATGTCTAAGATTGAAAGGGAGGTTTTTACCTTATGAATGGAAATATTATTAAAGAGCTTGAGAAAGAACAGCTTAAAAGTGAAGTTACCGAATTCAATGTAGGCGATACTGTAAGAGTGTACGCTAAAGTTGTGGAGGGTACAAGAGAAAGACTTCAGATGTTTGAGGGAACTGTTTTAAAGAGACAGAATGGCGGCGCACGTGAGACTTTTACTGTAAGAAGAATTTCTTATGGCGTTGGCGTTGAAAGAACCTGGCCGTTACACTCTCCGAGAATTGACAGAATCGAGGTTGTGAGATACGGTATAGTAAGGCGCGCTAAACTTAATTATCTTCGTGACAGAGTCGGCAAAGCGGCTAAAGTAAAAGAAGATATTAATAAAAGAATGAAATAATTTTTTATGGTAATAGGCTGTGTCATTTTTTGATACGGCTTATTATTTTGGAAGGAAGATTTTATATGAATATACAATGGTATCCGGGGCATATGACAAAAACAAAGCGTATGATGGCGGAAAATATATCCTTGGTGGATATTGTTATTGAACTTCTTGACGCCAGAATTCCGTTCAGCAGCAAAAATCCTGATATTGATAATTTAGCGAGGGATAAATTCAGAATTATTATTTTGAATAAGGTAGACCTCGCCGATGATAAAAAAACGAGGTTATGGGAAGAATATTTTAATGAAAAAGGTTTTAAGGTAGTTTTAGTCAACTCAGTTTCAGGAAATGGTATTAAAAACATTACGGAATTTTCCAGAGAGCTTATGAGAGAAAAAATTGAGAGACTTAGACGAAGAGGACGCATTTTCGTTCCTATAAGGGCCATGATAGCGGGTATTCCAAATGTCGGCAAGTCTACTCTCATTAACAAATTTGTCGGCAAGGCTACCGCGAAAACAGGTGATAAGCCTGGGGTTACAAGAGGCAAGCAGTGGGTTAAAATAAAAAAGGATTTTGAGCTTTTGGACACACCGGGGATTTTATGGCCTAAATTTGACGACCGTTTTGTGGGTATTAAGCTTGCTGTCACAGGAGCCGTAAATGATGATATTCTTGATTCCTACACCCTTTCATTAAATCTTATTGAGTATTTGAGAAAGCTGTATCCCGACGCTGTGAAGGAAAGGTATAACATTGATTTTGATGAGAGTGTTTCCTCAGATTGTATTTTAAAAAAAATAGGCGAAGCGAGGGGATTTAAGATTAAGGGAGGAGAAGTTGATGTTGACAGAAGCGCGAATATTCTTATAGACGAGTTCAGAGGCTGTAAACTTGGAAAAATTACCCTTGAGACTCCTGATGAATTTGAAAATTTATAAAAATAAATTTGCATAAAAGATATTTTTCTGAGCACAATATTTATTGCAAAAGGAAAGTACATTTATTGTATATGAATTTTGCTATAAATTTTTTATTTTTTAGGAGGATACCTTTATGGACAAAAGAAGCGAAAAACAATCTCAGAGAAATACCGAAAAAAGAACTGATAAAAACAGCAACAACAGAACTGAGTTCGCGAATGAAATTGATATGGATATGAATAAAAGGACAAACAAACAGGAAACCAATAAGCAGGAAACAAACAAAAGAAGTGAAAGAAACGGCTATTAATATTTTGCCGGAAGCTTTGGAAATGTCAGCTTTTTTATTTAAATAGCTATACTAATCTTAATTAAATTAAAACGCTTGATGATAGTAACTATCGTTTGATTTTTAATATTTTAAACGGTATTTAAAAAGAAGGATATTATTTAGTGAGTAAAAATATTTTACAGGCGTGAAAACGTCAAGATCCGATTAGGAAATTGTATATATTTCGACGGGGTTTAAGTTAAAAATTTTATTTCCTTAATTTTATTCCTTTAGCGTTTTAATTTTATGTTTTTATTTGAGATTAAATGATAAAACGATAAGATTGTTTTACGATTACTAATGGATT
Source organism: uncultured Eubacteriaceae bacterium (assembly GCA_947565475.1). Taxonomy (GTDB): domain Bacteria; phylum Bacillota; class Clostridia; order Lachnospirales; family CAG-274; genus MGBC114079. The sequence continues at coordinate 693 of CANOGI010000062.1, read as the reverse complement.
GTTATTATTTTGTCGTTTTTATATAATGTGATTTATAAGTTTAAGAGGATTTCTATATTTATGGAAGTATTTAAAAATTAACATTAATGTAAATGGTAATTTTTATTATCTGCTTTTATAGCGTTTAGCGCAAAAGCTGTATTTATACCTGCGGCTTCCATAATATTTAATTTAAGAAAACATCCACAGATTAAAAAATAAAAACAATTTTTCAAAAATTGAAGTGTTAATGTTATTTTTAAAAAATGACACATAACGGAAATTTTAAATTTGAGAAATTATTTTTATTGTCTTCAAAGAGGTGTTTTCTTATAAAAATTTTTTGTAAATTCTTTTATTATAGTTAATAATCATTTCTTTTTTAGATGAAAACGGCTGATATTTTTAATAAGCTTTATTTAATTACACTAAGAGTTATTTATACTTTAAAAAATAGGGTCTGTTCCTTTTTGGAGCGGACTTTATTTTTTTGTTCACAATAAATACGTCTATATAATCAAACAATTTGAAAAATGAATAAGTTTGGCGGCTAAAAATCATTTTTGGCTTTGTTAGTGTCAGTCGGTATAGGCTTTAGGCTGTGTTATCACCCCGCTGCTTTATAGTCAAATCACTTGAAAACCCGAACAAGTTCGGCTGCTAAAAATCCTTTTTACTGTGTCATCGTCAGTCGGCGTAGGCTTTCTACTACGC
>CANOGI010000061.1 GCA_947565475.1 uncultured Eubacteriaceae bacterium | reverse complement strand
GTCCGATACCGTTACACTGAATGTTAAATTCGCCGTATTCAGAACAAATATTTTTTGTAAGCATTTTGAGACCGCCTTTAGCGGCAGCGTAAGCGGAAACGGTCTCTCGTCCGAGCTCACTCATCATTGAGCAAATGTTAATGATTTTTCCGTGTCCTTTTTTAATCATACTTGGAATAACAGCTTTTGACACGATGAAAGGTCCGTTTAAGTCAATATCGATAACTTGTCTAAATTCTGCGGCGGTCATATCGCACATTGGTATACGTTTGATAATTCCGGCGTTATTTACAAGAATATCAATAACTCCGACTTCTTTCTCAACTTTAGCGACAAGCTCGTTTACCTGATCTTCGTTTGTAACGTCACAAACATATCCGTGAGCCTCGATGCCGGCTTCTTTATAAGCGGCAAGACCTTTGTCTACCAATTCTTGTTTAATGTCGTTAAAAACGATAGTAGCGCCGCTTTTAGCGAAACCGCTCGCTATAGCGAATCCGATACCATAGGAAGCGCCTGTAACTAACGCTATTTTTCCTTTAAGAGAAAAGTTTTCTTCGTAACTCATAAAATAATTACCTCCATCTTAATAAATTTTTCGCTTAATGTGTAAAGTTAAGAGAACATTAAAACAATTCTATGAACCCTTACATTAATCATACTACAATTAGAAAGTTTTGTCAAAATTATTTGCCATTAAATTAATAAGCATAATGTACAAAATTATTTTCATAAAGTGTATTTTAAAATAAGAGTTAAAGGGCGTCTTATATAGTTAAATAAGTTATTTTTATTTGAGATTATCGTAAAATTATGGTATAATTAAAAAAGCGATAAAAATATAAAAAAACGGGAGAATAATTACTATGAAAATCGGTGTTGTTGATATTGGTTCAAATACGGTTAGAATAGTTGTTTATAAAATTGACGATGAGAGAAAAAATGCCGAGGAGATTATAAATGAACGGCAGTTTGTCGGTCTTATTGAGTATGTGGAAAACGGTATTTTGCCTTATGCGGGTATAGTTAAGCTTATAGAAGCTTTGACTGTGATTAAAGAACTTTTGGAAGCTATTAAATGTGACGGCGTTTTTTGGTTTGCCACAGCGTCTTTAAGAGATTTAAAAAATGAGCGTGATATTATCTTTAAAATAAAAAATGAACTTGATATTGATATAGACATTATCTCATCGGCGGAAGAGGTTTTCTTTGATTATGTGGGGATGAAAACATATATCAAGGAAAAAAAGGGGATAGGTCTTGACCTTGGCGGGGGAAGCGGACAAATGTTTTCTTTTTCCGAAAAAGGAATTGTAAATTCAGATTCTTTTAAAATAGGAAGTCTTATTACTTATAAAAATTTTGTCAGCGGGCTTCTGCCTAAGAAAAAGGAAATAAAAAAAATAAAGGAATATGTAAAAGAGGAGCTTTTGAGAAACAAGGCTTTTAAAGATATAGGATATGAGAAATTGTATGCTATAGGAGGAACAGCGAGAGCCGGAGCCAAACTCCACCGCTCTCTGGTCGGCGGAGAGGGCAATATATCGGACTATCATCTTACAGTATCTCAAATTGATGAGATTATTAAAACTATTTATAAAATGGACGTTAAGGGTGTGAGTTTTATTTGTCATATTATTCCCGAAAGGGTTTATACGATAATTCCGGGGCTTATTGTTTTAAGAACTATATGTAAGTATATAGGTACTGAGAAGATACAGACTATTAAAGGAAGCGTGAGGGAGGGTTATTTATGGGAGAGAATATTGAGAAAGAACTTTTTATAAACAGGGAATTAAGTTGGCTTGAATTTAACAAAAGGGTTCTTTTTGAGGCTTTTGACAATTATAACCCGTTATTTGAGCGTCTTAAATTTATGTCTATTTATTTTTCAAATCTTGACGAGTTTTTTATGGTTAGAGTAGGTTCTTTGGGAGAGGACGCCGAAAACTTTCCTGATAAAGTTGATGATAAGACGGGGTGGTCTGTTAAAAAGCAGATTACGGAAATTTATAAAAGTGTTGAGCGCATGGGTGATTTGCTTGAGGCTGGATATAAAAACATTGTTAAGGAACTGAAAAAATTCGGTATAGATATTATTGATTTTAATAATATTTCAAGAAGCGAGAGTCTTATTTCGGAGAAATATTTTTATGAGGAGATTTTTCCTGTTTTATCCCCTCAGATTGTTGATGAGGAACAGTTATTTCCTTTTCTTAAAAATAAGGAAATATACATAATCACTATTTTGGAATCGAAAAAAAATGAGGAAAAAATAGGAATTATTCCTACGGCTATGGATGACCAGTATTTTACTTTTAATACCGACGGAAGAAAAAAAGTCGCTTTTATTTCTGATGTTGTGCAGTTCTACGCTGAGAAATTATTTCCTAACTTTAAAATTAAGGAGATTTATAAAATAAGAGTTACGAGAAACGCTGATATTACTATAAGCGAGGCTATTCTTGATTCAGATAATGACGTTGATTTCAGGGGAATTATGCAGTATATGCTGAAAAAGCGGAGAATTTTGGCTCCGGTCAGGATTCAGGTTTGCAGCGAGTTATCCGATAAAATGAAAGGTTTTCTTTGTGAAAAGCTTGATTGTGAAAGTAATATTATTTTTACGGAGAGACTACCTTTGAATTTTTCCTTTGGGTTTAGTCTTTACAAAGCGTTAAGACTTAATGACAAAAAACTATTGTTTAGCGAGAACAAACCTGTAAAATGTATAAAAGCCGAAAAAGGCCAGCTTATGAAATATATAGCGAAAAACGACTTGTTATTCAGTGTGCCGTTTCAAAGTTTTGGGGTTTTTGTTGATTTACTTTATGAGGCCGCCGATGATTTGGACGTTGTCTCAATAAAAATTTCTCTCTATCGTTTGGCGAGTTACAGCAAAGTTGTTTCCGCTCTCGCATATGCCGCCGAGAGAGGAAAAGATGTAGTATGTCTTCTTGAGCTTAGAGCGAGATTTGACGAGCAAAGTAACATAGATTACTCAAAAATCCTTGAGAACGCTGGCTGTAAAGTTATTTATGGATTAAATGATTATAAAGTACACGCTAAAGTGTGTCTTATAACAAAGAAACATCATAATAAAATAAGTTATATAACCCAAGTGGGAACGGGAAATTATAACGAGAAAACTTCTGAGCAGTACACGGATATGTCATATATAACGTCGGATAACGATATTGGCGCGGATGCCGCCGACTTATTTGACAGTTTACAAAAAGGGGAGGCGGTTGAGAGCACAAGAAGTCTTTGGATCGCTCCTAATTGTTATAAGAGTAATGTTATTAAGCTTATTGATAAGGAAATTTTAAAGCATAAGCTTGACGGAAACGGTTTTATAGCTATAAAAATTAATTCTATGAATGACATTGATATTATGCGTAAGCTTGTGGAAGCCTCCAGAGAGGGAGTAAAAATTGAGTTGTATATAAGGGGAATATGCTGTATGCGAGCAGGTATACCAGGATATACAGAAAATATTACAGTAAAAAGTATTGTGGGAAAATATCTTGAGCACTCGAGAATTTTATGTTTTGGTAAAGATGGACGAGAAAAAATATTTATTGGTTCAGGTGACTTTTTGAATAGGAATACAAGACGAAGAATAGAGGTTTTTATTCCGATTAAAAGTTCTCAAGCCAGGAAGACAGTTTTAAAGATTTTAGAGTTTTGTGGAAAGGACAATAAAAAGGGCTGGTATATGAATTCTGACGGAAGCTATTATAAAAAAGAGATTTCGGAAGACGATGTTATTTTTGATTCTCAATATGAGCTTGAAAAATATTTTAAGGAAAAATTCACTGACTCAAAGAAAAAATAATTTTATTAATACAATGTATCTATATTAAAAACAGTTTAATTTGAGTATGAAAAATTAGATATGTTATGAATTAAAGAGATGTTAAATATTCATTAGACTGTTAAAAAGTTAAAATTACAAAATATGTATAGGTAAACTTTAATAAAACAGGATATATTAAATAATTTTTTTATCGCTTCTTACCCAATATTTTTTTGGGGCTAAAAGATTAAAATTATAAAAGGCTTTGAGCTTTATTTACTTGAGGAATACGGAAAGTTTTAAGTATTTAAAAAAATCCATTAAAACTTATCCGGTTATTCCTCTGTTTGACCGCTGAAAAACAATAAGTTTCCGCAAAAACGTTGATTTTATCAACCTTTGAAACGTTATGAAAAAGCGCTTTAATTCCATAATAAATTTATTATATAATCAGAAACGGAAGAGTTGTTTTCCGTTTTTTTATTGTGAAATTTTACACAAGCTTTATAGTCGCCTTTTTTATTATAAACATTATACTCAAGTTTTTTTGAGTTCAAATTTAACAATAAATTTTCGCAGAGAATATTTTTTGAGTTATTGTCGGTAAAACACATTTCTTGCGCTTGTAAGGTGTTTTCTTTCCATACAAAGGCATAAGCCGATATAATTGGATTATTAGTTTTATACAGGCAAAAACAGCCTCCTTTAAGGGCGCTGAACATTTGTATTTGCTTCTTCCAAAAAGAATTATCACGAAGTATGAAATTATTGCCGTGAAGAGTTTTTTCATATAGGTTGTTCATATTTTCAATATCCGAAAAATCCGCTTTTTTAAAAATATACTTCTCACCTGACTTTTGAGGGAAATTAGAATTTTCAAAAATCTCTTTTTTGATTAACGTGGTTTTTTTATACCCAAATTTTTCATAAAATTTGAATAAATCCTCATTTTCAGGAATAAGTATTGATTGAGGTATTCCTTTTTTTATATCGTTTTTAAATGATTGAGCTAAAAGCCTTGACATAATTCCCTTTTTTCTGTGTAAAGGGTGAGTACAAGCGCCGTATATATAAGTCGCTTTTTTGAAGTTATTAAAACTTAGTGGGATTTCTTGAAGCATTGCCGTTATTTTATCGTTTTCCGTACATATTAAAGTATTTTTTAGAGAAAAAATTTTTTTAAAATACCATTTTGTAAATTCAGGTGATTCGGGAAAACACATATTCCAAAGAGCAATTATCTCATTTAGGTTTTCAGGAAAAGCGTAGCGTATATTCTCACTGTAATCCATTTTCAGTTCTCCTTTAATACAGCGGTATAGTTTATTCCCATAAACACGGGTTTATATGATAATTTAGCTTTTCTAAGACCTTCTATTCCCAAATCCTCCTCACGGTCAACATATTGTATATCGTTAAAATATCGTTTTGCGAACTCATTGTTTATAAGCTGATATGCTCCATTTATTGAATGTTCCGCTTTTTCTATTTGTATAGTGTACATATTGTCATAACTTTTGCTTGCTATTGTAAAGGCTATAATTTTCTCATCAAGCCGTATAAGACCTCCTTTTAAATCGAGCCTTTTAAAATTTTTTAACGCTTGAGCTATAGCGCTTATTTCCGAAAAAAGGGAATTATCTCCCGTTTGCCGGTTTTCCTCATACCATTTAAGTTGATATTTAAAAACCTCTTTAGCGTTTTCCTCAGTAAGTTCCTCAAATTTCCAGCGACCGTCGTAGGTTTCTTTAAATCTGTTTATAAAATTACGTTTAGAGTGAAATTTTTTCCCTTTTAGGTTTATTAAATCCTCAGCGAGATATATATAGTCCGCATTATCACGGTTTTCCTCGAATATAAATGTATTGGGCATATCTTTTTCAATTCGCTCTTTTATTTTTTCAGGGATTGAGAGCATTATAAAAGAATTTCCCTTTTGTCTCGCGTATTCCATTATTGAAAATATGGCACTTTTTAAATCTCCTGAACCCAAAGGGGCGAGGTACATTTCTTGTTTATCCTCATGAGATTTTACTTTTAAAAATAAAAAATCGTCTTTTATACAATATTTTGTTGAGTAATTATATCTCCACATAAATATATCAGTAAAGCAATGGTCGCATAAAAAATAATTATTTTGCTTTGTGTATTTTTCGATGATTTCCTTATCGTCTATTGTTATATTTTTGAAATCCAACGCTAATTATCCTTTCTTATTAAAATTGACTATAAGAATTCCTATACTTACTAATATTAACGCTCCTATTGTTTCAGTATTGAAAAAATCTTCCCCAAGAAGAATACCTGACAGTATTACTCCAAATATAGGGTTTAAAAAACCGTATACAGATATTTTTCCAACAAAATTATATTTCAAAAGTTCCGCCCAAAGTGAAAAAGCTATGGAAGAAAGAAGAGACAAATATAATAAAATAAATAATGGATAAAAGGTATTTATATCCGTTATTTTTAATTCGGGAAAAGAGAGTTCTCCTCCGCATAGTATTCCGACTATTGTCAAAATAATACCGCCGAGCCCTAACTGATAGCCTGTTATCATCGCGGAATCTGAGTTTTTTGTTAAAAATTTTGTTATTACGGCTCCAGAAGCGAAAGCAAACGCCGCGAGGACCATAAAGCCCTCGCCTTGAAATGAAAAAGCTGTATTAATTTCTCCGCCGTTTATATTACATAAAACAACTCCTAAAAATCCGAGTAAACAACCTATTATTTTTTTTGGTGTAAGTTTATCGTTTTTTATAAATATATGAGCGAGAATCACGGCGAAAAAATTTCCTGAGGCGTTTATTATAGAACCTTTTACTCCTGTGAGATAATTTAAACTTGTATAGAATAAAATATATTGTATAGCTGTTTGCACTATACCCAAAGAGGCTATTCCTAAAATTTCATTTTTTTTGGGGTACACAAATTTTTTTAAGATTAGAGAACGGAATAATATTGTTATTAATCCGGCGATAAAAAATCTGTATCCTGCGAAAAGCATCTGAGATGAAGTGGACTCACCAGAAATCTTAAAAGCCTCATATCCTATTTTTATTACTGGAATAGCGCTTCCCCATAATGCTGTACATAAAATTGCTGTAAAAAATATATTTAAGGGACGAGTGAAAAAGTTATTTTTATTTAAGGTTTCGTTTGTATTCATTTTATTTATTCCTCTTTAATTATCATGATATATCCAAAAATTAAAACATATATATAAAAATATATCAAAGACTTCTAATTATATTTTTAAATAAAAATTTTTCTCATTATTCAACAATGCGACATTGAACCTTGTCTTTAAGTAAAAACAAAGTTCAAATTTTTAGGAAAGTTATTATTCGATACAGTTTTCAGATATATCGTAATGTAAATAATTTAAAAAAGTTTTAATGTTTTTAAGTTTATTTTTGATAAAGTCTATAGTCGATTGCCCATCAACGAATGTTTATCAAAAATCTACTTACAATTTTGACAACTAAATAATATAATACCATTAATGAGAAAAATAATCAATATAAATAATAATTATAATAATTTTGACGCAAATTTTATGCTTGACAGTTTTCTATATTTTTGATATACTATAAAAAATATGATTTTGGAGAAATACTCAAGTGGCTGAAGAGGCTCCCCTGCTAAGGGAGTAGGTCGTTCACGCGGCGCGAGGGTTCAAATCCCTCTTTCTCCGTTTTTTAATATATTTTTAAAAATATTTAAGATATCGCTATTAGGCGATGTCTTTTTTATTGTATAAATGATGATTTAATAAGTAATTTGATTATTTGGGTAATAATTTTTTTATTTATTGCCTTATTATTTTAACTTTATATTTTTATCTTATGTAGAAAGTAATTGAATATTTCCGTTGAATGTTGATTATACTCAGCTTATTTTAATAGCTTAATATTTTATAGAAGTATTTTTATCAAAGAAAATAAATTTATTGAAAAATAAAATATTCTGTTGTATAATAAATATAGAAACTTTATTATAAGAAATAAAACAATGTGAAAAGTTTATATATTTATATTTTTTTTGCTGAAAAAATTATGTAATTTTAACAAGTTATGTGAGATTTTTGGTGTGATTTAAAATAGTCACTATATAGGCGAAAGAAAAATAATTGTGCTCAAGACTTTTTTAATTATCTTGCGGTTTTTTATGTTTTAGGTGTCTAAAGCTCGAATTTATTTTACTAAAATTTTGAGGATTTGGGATTATAAAATATTTTTCTAAATTTTTTTGTTTAAAATGGATTGTTGTAGTTAAAATTTAAAGCTGAAAATACAATTAAATATAAATTTTTTTATAAAAAGTAAAAAATATGTTGTTAAATTCATCTATATTTAGTATTATTATATATATAAGCAATTCTGATTAACTTGAAGTCTATTTAGCGGGAGCGAATTCCAAGTTTTAAAGGAGTAAGGTATTTGTGATAAGTCCTTAAATGGTTTTCATCTAATCAGTGATTCCATATTATGGATTTAACACATGATATTGGAGCTTAAAATTGTTTTATAAATTAATACACGAAAGGAAGGAATATCATGAATATTATTGGCATTGATTTGGATAAATGTGTCGGCTGTAATTCATGTGTGAGAGTATGCCCGGCTCCAGGAACGAATGTCGCTAAATATGACCAAAATGGCAATATGGTAATCGACATAGATAATGACAGATGTATTAAATGCGGCGCTTGCATAAAGGCTTGTACATATGACGCGAGATTTTATAGAGACGATACGGAAAGATTTATAAATGATGTGAAAAGTGGTAAAGATATAATTATTATAACGGCTCCGGCTGTAAAAATAGCTTTTGACGGAAATTGGCGCCATGTTTTACAATGGTTTAGAAATAATGGGGTTAAAGAAATTTATGATGTTTCTTTGGGAGCCGATATATGTACATGGGCTCATATTAAATATCTTAATGAAAATAAAGGGAAAAAGATTATCTCACAGCCTTGTGCCGCTATAGTTAATTATATAGTACGGCATAAACCTGAACTTATAAATAGCCTTTCGCCTGTTCATAGCCCGATGCTTTGTCTTGCCGTATATATAAAAAAGTATTTGGGAAAAAGCTGTAAAATCGCGGCATTATCCCCTTGTATAGCTAAGAAAGAGGAGTTTGAGGAGACCGGATACATAGATTACAATGTTACTTTTAAACATCTTAAAGAGTATTTTGAGAAAACTAATATCGATATTCCAAAAGTAAAAGTGTATAGTGAGTTTGAGTTTGATGGAACCCCTGGATTTGTGGGGTCTATCTATCCAAAGCCAGGAGACCTTAAAGAGAATTTGCTTCTGCATGCTCCTAATATTCATGTGCTGAATTCGGAAGGGGTTGAAAAGGTATATAGAGAGATTGACACTTACGTTGAGGAGGATAGACAAAATATTCCTACAGTATTTGACGTTCTTAATTGTGAGTTTGGATGTAACGATGGGCCGGCGGTTGGACAGGACTATAAACAATTTAAAATGGACGCTATTATGCGTGATGTTAAAAAATATACGGAAAGCGTAAGAAATGACACGGTTCAGGTTGATGAAAACGGAAATAAGACGGAAGATTCCCAATTTATGGAGTTTGACGAGAAATTAAAATTAAATGATTTTCTTAGGGGATACACCTCCAAATATGTGGAGACGCAGTTAGTGTCGGAAAAAGAGATTCAGGACGGTTTTGCTATTTTAGACAAAACGACAAGTATTGAGAAGAATTTTGACTGTCACGCTTGCGGTTATAAATCGTGTAGGGAGATGGCGGCCGCTATCGCGATGGGGATAAATATACCTGATAATTGTCATCAATACATAATGAGCAAAATAAAAAAAGAAAGTATACAAATTGAGAGAGTGAATAAAACAGTTATTGACATAATGGAGGAACTTCAAAATGTATTTGAGGTTCTTAGCAAGAGTGTGAATGACACGACAAAGGAATCAGAAAATATAAGAATGCTTGGACAAAAGAATGTCGAGGATATGACAGTTGTAAACGAGTATATGAAAGAGCTTGGAAATCTTGTAGGGGATATTTACTCAAATATCGATGGAATCAAGAAAGACGTACGAAACTATAAAAAGGTTACTGATGACGTTGAGCAAATTTCTCAGAATATTAATCTTCTTTCTTTTAACGCTTCTATTGAAGCGGCGAGGGCGGGGGAACTTGGTAAAGGATTTTCAGTTATCGCCAACAATATACGTGAGTTATCGGAGAATTCACGTAAATCGGTACAAAACGCTACAAGCAATAATAAAAATATAAATGAATCTATAGTTTACATAAATAAAGTTATAGACAATTTTATTGAGAGAATAAAAAATCTTATGGATGTTGTCGAAAGCACGATAAAAGATGTAAGAAATACTTCTGAAAATGGTATGCGTATAAATGATTCAATGACAAATGTTACTGAGCTTTCAGGAAAAATAAATAATCTTATTGAGAGAACCCGCAGTGTTCTTCAAAATAATAATTATAAATAAAAACGAAAAAAGCTAATTAGATAATTTTTATGGTTAGCGGATTATAAGATTTAATTTATATCTAAAAAGATTGGGATTCAAGAAAAGATACAAAGTTTTTTGAGTCCCAATCTTTATAATTTAAAATACACTTTTATCAATAATTGAGATGCATTATTAAAATCACTTTAAATATTTCAACATTTTTCATTAAACCTTGAAAGAAGCATATTGACAAATATAACGTTAAAGTCAAAAAGGGAGTTAGCCCAATATAAAAATATAAAAATTATATTGGGCTAAGGAGAGGA
>CANOGI010000060.1 GCA_947565475.1 uncultured Eubacteriaceae bacterium | reverse complement strand
ATTATAAAGTTTAGGTCAAGCCTTTGAAAAGGCCCTCCGGGTGTGGGACAGCGTTCCACGGTTTTTATTTTTTAAGTTGGCGCGAATGGGGCAGAGCCTCAAGGTTTTAATGCTCAAAGAACATTTTTGCAGGTTTGGAACCTTTTCTCAATAGAAAAAGGTTCTATTAATTATAAATTTTTGGCTAACTCACATTAATTGATAAACTTAATAATCAACAAATTATTAACTATAGGTCTCTATAAAGAGGAAGAAAGGATATGGGGTCTTATTATGAATGACTTTGAGAAAGCGGAAAGGGAATTTTTTGCTAAAAGATGTGAAAAAATTTTGACTTCCTACGCGGGGAAAAAAGTTTCTGAAAGAACTCTCAAAATTCTTTCGGAGAGGTTATCTGATAATGACAAAGATTTACTTTTTAAATATACCGAGGAGGTTAATTCAGAAACTGCCGAATCGGAAGAACTTCTTTACTCAGGCGGTTTTTTCGATGGTATTGTTTTCGCTGTGAAAAGCGGGAGAATATAACATTACTATAATATATGAGAAATTAGTGTCAGAAAAAGTATATTTGGGGTTGTGAAAAAATAAAATTTGAAAAAGTTTTTAATTTTCTTTCAGATAAATTTTATTTTTTCACAACCCTCATCTTTTTGTTATCTTTTTTTATACTATAAGGCGCTAAAAGGAATTTACAGGCGAAGATTAAAAAAGTTTTGCCTATTTTTGATTTCTTTTAGGTCTATTATAAATCCATTATAAGTTTACCATTCAGCCATTTACCGTAAGCGTCTTTTCCTTCCTCAATCAACGCCGAACCACTGGATATATCCGTTATACGCTTTATAAGTCCGGCGGATTTATCATTTTCACAGAGTACAGTAAATTTTACTTTATCTGTATACTCGGTATCATATATTATATGTTCTTCTCCCAAAATTTCATATTGTATTTTTCCCGATGTATTATAATCAACTGTTATATATATATATTTATACAATATTTTTTCTATTATTTTGGCCGAGAGGACTCCTTCTTTCGCCGATTTTCCGTAGGCGCGGACAAGTCCGCCCGTACCTAAAAGAGTTCCGCCGAAATATCTTGTGACGACAATCACGGCGTTTTTTATATCTTCCCCTCTAAGGACGTCTAACACGGGAAGCCCCGCCGTCCCGCTCGGCTCGCCGTCGTCGCTTTGTTTCTCTATCTCGTTTTTTTCGCCTATTCTATAGGCGAAAACATTATGAGTGGCGTTATAATGTTTTTTCTTTATACTTAGAATAAACTCTCTCGCCTCTTCTTCTGTGGAGACAGGTTTTACAGCGGCTATAAACTTAGATTTTTTTTCAGTCATTTCAGCTTCGCCGAATTCATTTACGGTTTTAAAGTGTTTTAACATTTTTCATACCTCTTACAGTTTTTATAGAACGCTTTTCGGCATTTAAACGTTTTTTTATATCAAGCTCTCTATTGCTGAGAGTCCCTTTATTAATATATTTGAGTCGTAAAATTTACTCGCTATCAAAGAATTTGACACAGCCTCGCTTATTCCGGCGAACATTGGTTTTCCATAAAGCATAGTAAGAACGGCGAAAACAATCCATATTATGAGAACGCCTTGAGCGAAGCCCAAAATTCCACCGCCTAATTTATTAGCTGTTCTCAAAACAGGCAGGTGGCTTATTATATTAAGCGTGTTAGCGAGAATTTTGAAAAACACGAATAAGAATAAAAAGACTATTATCATAGCTATTATGTTTATAATAAAAACGGTTATATATTCGCTTATATAGTCTGTGTAATCTAATTTATCGCTTATGTTATCAATTAAATCAGTTTGAAGAAACTCAGGAATATTAAGGCTTTTTACAAGGGATTCTCCAGTTGTGTTATCTAAATTTAAAAAAGTGTCTGATACATAGGATTTTATACTTTCAAATATGGTGGTGTCTCTTAATATGTTTGCCAGAATAGGGCTTAAAATTCCTGACAAAACGACTGAGATTAACGTGGTGAAAAATCCTAAAAGCGTGTGCACGAGTCCTCTGTGATAATAAAAGTAGGTGCAGGCTATAAGGAAAACTATTACTATCACATCCGCTATATTAAATTCATTCATCAATTTTTTCCTCCAAAAATTTTTATTTACGGCGGGGCTGTTACAGCGTATGTTTTATTACTCGCCGGGGGCTGGTGATACAGGATTAGCCACATTAGGGGATTGCTCTGGCGAGGGGGTTGGAGTTTGCTCAGGTGATGTAGTGTTGTTAGGCGAGGTGTTATTATTCCCGATAGTTGTGTTGTCTGAGTTATTAGTGTTATTTGTATTGTCGGGAAGAATTTGATTTGTGGTATCGCCGTTATTATTACCATTTGAGTTATTCGCGCCGCCCGCGTTATTATTAGATTCTAAAGATGACGGGTCGATTTCCTCTGGACGCTCATCGTTGTTATTTTCAGCGGGTTTACTGTTGTTTTTGTTACTCGATGGAGGGCTAACTGGCTGGCTATTATTTTTGTTCTTATTGTTATCGCTATTGTTATTTGTCGGCGACTGAGTATCTTGTTTTTTTGTACTTGGTGTAGTTTGTTTTTCTGATTTTGGAGAAACTTTCGCCGTGGTCTCCTCTGACTTGGACTCTGACTCGGTTTGCGGAGGAGGTTTAATTTCCTCTTTTGTCTCTTCTTCTTTGGCATCATTATTAGGGTCATATAACTGCTGATTTTGAAGAACCTCGTCTGTAAGTCTGAAGATAGAGGCTTTATTTGTTCCCACGAACAAAACTAAGTCATCGTCATTTATAAGCATAAGTTTTTTAGTGTCTTGGCCTGTATTATATTCCCACATAAGTTTTCCGGAAAGATTGTAATTTTTAAAGCCTCTGTCCATTCCTATCAAAACGGAATTTTCAGACGGGTATATACCAGTAACTTTTTTTTCCGACAAAACGCTGAATTTTTGATTTCCATCTTTATCATAACATATTGTTGTGCCATTTTCGAGAGCTTCTCCTCCCGAGTTTATGATTTTTTCACCAAAAGAGGCGTATACGTTGGTGTTTTGGTCAAAGGCGACTTGTTTTATCTGATTTTTAAAATTAATCTTATTTTTTTCTTTATATTTTTCAGCTGTGTCAGGGTTTACGTAAACAAAAGTGAGGGAACTGTCAGAAACTATCGCCACGGAGTTGTTATCAAGAAAGTTTATTACGCCGCATACCGCCTCAGCCTCATCAAATGACGCGAAAACGGCGCTACTTGTCTCGCTTCCCTTTACACTATCCTCATTTATATTATAAAAAGAAACCCGTGAGCTTATGGATATTTCATTTATATTCAAAAATCCCACGGCTAAAATATCTCCATTTTTTGAGATGCTTGATGAAACAGGTATTCCGTGAGCTATCTGGAAATGTCCTGAAAATATCACATTTCCATCGGAGTTATAAACCTCAAGCTGATATTCTGAGTCGGAAGACGTTATTATACTGGAATATCCCTTAGAATTTAAGGAAAAGCCTACTATGGGATTATTCGTCTGCACGGAGTATTTTTTTCCGTCGCTGTCGTAGACTATCATAACTCTGCCTTTTTGCTCGCTTATCCCTATTATACTCTCATTTTGAACCATATAAGGGAGAGTCATATTATATGTCTCGCTCCACAATACCTCTCCTTTTGAGTCTATATATTGCACCCCGTCTTTAGTACAGTAGTATATATGATTTTCCCATACAGTGAAGTCAGCTTTATTTCCCGCGTCATAGGAAAAGTCTTTTATTGTTTTTATATTTGACGTGTATTTTCCGTTTGTGACAGTCTGCCCATATTCCATTGATATTAACGCGGCTAAAAACGCCACCAGAATTACCACAAGAAAGAAAATCTTTTTATTTGTTTTTGTTTTGTTTTTTTCTCGCGTCATAATTTAATCTCCGTGAAAATGCCGTTTATGAAAGGTTCTCAAATATATAAAATTAAGCGAGCGGGAGTTTTTTTATACTCCCGCTCATAACGAGTGACGTTTTTTTAGGGAGACGCCGAAACACCACTCTAACCGACGGCGTTTACTTTTAGCCTATTGGTATTTTTATAATATAAAAATACCAATAGGCGTTGACTTGGCCGTTTCCTTAGGGCGTATCTGTAAATTTATTTGACTATACAAAATATCCAAACCCGCCATAGCTTTGTCACGAAAAACTTGAGATAAGATTTTGTTATTCTCTCATCTTTACTTACTCGCTCTGACAAATTTGTTTAATATGTATACTTCAAAGCGGTTTTCAGATATGTTATAGTTTATATAAGCGTCTATTTATTTTGACTGTTCTCTGTAGTATTTAGCGAATTCCTTATCCACTATTGTAATATGCTGAACAAACAAATCAAGAATGGTTTTATTAACGTCTATTATTACGGAAAGAGAAGCCCCATCCGTTTTAAATTTCTCAAATAATTTCTCTACTTTTTTTATAAATTCCTCATGAGCGATTTTATGCTGCTGATATTTTGGATATCCGCTTTTAATTTGAAGTTGTTCCTCGTTCTGAAAATGCTCTACCACATAATTTTCCAAATACTTGAGGGTGGGGAGAAGCTCTTCAGCCGCTTTGCCTCTTTTTCCAGCTTCGAAAATAGCGTTCATTTTTCCTATAATATCTTTATGCTGAGAGTCGATACTCTCAACGCCTGTCGCTAAACTTTCTTTCCAAAACATAATAAAATCCTCCTTATTTCTTTTAAAATTTTTTATTTATATTTATTGTAAAACCAATATAAGAATTTTGCAACTAAAAATTTATAATATAATGTGTTTAAAAACTAAATATACACAAAAAAACGCGAAGTCACATTTTATTTGTGTATTCGCGCTTTTTTATTTTTAGACGTATGACAGCGGTAAAAAATTATAAAGTAAAAGTTTGTTTTTTAATCTTCCCGTTTCACCCCGCAGTTAGGGCAAAATTCGCTTCCATCGGGAAGAGGAGCGCCGCAGTTTTTACATACAGACACAGGCTCTTTGGAAACGTTTTGTTGTGGCGGAGCCTGCTGTGTTTTGTTTGCCTCTATATAGTTAGCGGCACGGTTAACCACTTTAGTTTTAAAGGAATCAAAAGCGGCGTAGCCGCCTTCAAAACTATTAGGATTATCCGCGTTATCAGGGTCGACTAATTTTTTTCTTATATCACTTGTGTTTTTGAAAAGCATAATTAAAATAAGCGAATACTCAAACATAATTCTGATAATTAGGTTTCCGAAAACTATGAACAAAAGACCTATTAACAAATAATCAACATCGGAAAAACCGTAAAAGAATGTGATTACACCGATTACTGTAATAGTTACGGTCAAAGCCATATAGAGTATTTTGAAAAACGCCTCTATAAAAAGAGAGCGAAAGTTCAAGAAATTATAAAGACAGTTTTTAAATCCGGCAAACTTACCCTCGTTTTTAGGGTTAAGAAAAAGAAAATATACAAATATAGCGGCTATAATTGAAGCGATAAAAACAATGGTGGATATAGTGTCTAAATTATCAAGAATACTTCCTGAGCCATAGTCGTAGTCGTAGTCGCTGTAGTCGCTATAAGCGCCGTAGCCACCGTAACCGCTGTATGAGCGAATTAACATTATCATATTATGTAACCTCCTTAGAATATAATTTTATGTGCTATATAAATTTATAATTATCGGCGTTTTTAGCCAATAGCGGATAATTTATCCATTAGTTTAGATTATTTTTGTGAAACAAAAATATGAACAGTCTTTGACTTGTTTACGCTGATATTTATATTATTACATAAAAAACTAAGTTTTGTCAATAATTAACGGACACAAAAAAACAATTTCGGTTATTATCCGAAATTGTTTTTCTAAAGTGCATATACTAACAACAAAAATAATGAGGAAATTGAGATATATGCCCGGAACCGGAATCGAACCGGTACGGGATCAACTCCCGCAGGATTTTAAGTCCTGTGCGTCTGCCAGTTCCGCCACCCGGGCATAATGGGAACAATAGGGCTCGAACCTATGACCCTCTGCTTGTAAGGCAGATGCTCTCCCAACTGAGCTATGCTCCCATAAAAACGACTCAAAAGGGGCTCGAACCCTCGACCTCTGGCGTGACAGGCCAGCGCTCTAACCAACTGAGCTATTGAGCCATAAAAGGAATAACCTTAACGACTTTTATATTATACAACCCAAAGAAATTAATGTCAAGTGTTTTTTTAAAATTTATAAAAAAATTTTACCACAGCTTAATTATTGTGATATTTCTTTTGAGATCTTACGGAAATTTCAGAAAAATTAGAAAAAATTTTATTAAATATTATTTAACGTTTTCGGTGTTAAATAATATCTTTAGCTGAAACATTGAAAAAATGTTTTTTTCTTATGAAAGCGACGTAATGACACAGTTTATAAATAAGTCTATTATTTTAGAAGTTCTCGCAAAGTATACTTTATAAAAACTTCTTTTCACATTAGTAATATTGTATAAGTTTGTCAAATTTAATTGACAATACAATTAATGTATAGTATATTTGTTACAAGTATTTTTAATTATTCGCGACTTTTATAAAGTATACTTTATAAAAGTTTTTAATCTATAATATATTTGAAAAATTTGTATTTACAATTAATTATAGCGATTAGCGTAGGATTAATTGTAAACAGGTTTATTGACTATGAATATAGAAGTCATATTGTTGGAGGTATTGCGTTATGATGAGGTTTATAAGACCTGATTTTTATGATGAGTTTGAGTGTACAGCGGATAAGTGTTCTTATTCATGCTGTATGGAATGGAATATTTCAATAGACAATGACACGGCGGAAAAATATAAGGCCTTTACGGGGGAGCTTGGGGAAAAAGTAAATAAATGTCTTATTTCAGGAGATTACTCAGAGTATCAGATAAAACTTGACGAAAATAAAAGATGCCCTTTTTTAAGAGAAAACGGGTTATGTGAGATAGTTTTAAAAAAGGGACCGGAGTATTTGTCAAAGACTTGTACACGATTTCCGAGAAGTTTCGCTTTCTATGGTGATGTGGCGGAGATTTCTCTCTCGAGCGCTTGTCCCGCTGTGACAGAATTTATGTTTAGAAAAGAACAGCTTTCTTTTTCAGAGGATTATATAAATGATGTTATAGATTTCAATATAAACGACCCATTAAACAAACATATACTTTTCGGGGAAGAGATAAGGCGTTTTTTTATTGATATTCTTAGACTTAAAGAGTTTCCTCTTTGGGTTAAACAATATTTTGTGGCGTGTCTGTCAAAGAAGATTGAGGAGTATTATGAGAACAAAGATTATGACTCTTGTTTAGCGGAGATGGAGATATATAACAATTTGGATTATTTAAGAGAGTATTCTAAAAGCGTTATGGCTATTAAACCTAATTATATTTTAAAATTTAATTTTTTATGCGGGCTGTATAAATATTTCGGCGGTGTGTATATGGAAACTTTAACTAAATATAATGATGTTATAGCTAACAGTATGATTGAAATAGATAATTTTACGATTGAGGAGTTGACGAGAATATATGAGAGATTTAATGCCGAGGTTTATAAAGATATTGAGTACGCTTTTGAGAATATCTGTATGAACGATTTGTTTTTAAAATTTTTTTCAAAGGTAAAAGAAAAATGGACAGTTTATGAAAAATGTATGTCTGTTTTTTTGCTTCATTCCCTTATTAAATTCGTGATGAGCGTATATTGGTACGCTAATAATTATAGTATAAGCCAAAATGAGCGGATTGATATAATTTCTATTTTCTCAAGAAAGGTTTTGCATAATGACGGCGCTATTGTTAATTTTTGTAAGGAGCAAGAAGATGAGGGACTTTTTAACCCGTCTTATTTATTTGTTATTATAAGATAGTTTTTTAAATCAGCTATATATATAAATTGTGAGATTTTAACAAATTAATATGGGATAAGTTAAAGATGTTCTGAATTATTTGACAAAAAAATATATTTTATGTATAATATTGTTAAAGATTATTTCTAAATTTATTAGGGTTTGGAGAATCTATAAAAAAATTATTGGAAAGAAGGGTTAAAAATGGAGCATACTGGTATGATGTATTTTTCAGAGTTTGTGGGAAGTCTTATTTTTCTCTTAGGCGGTTATGGCTATATGTGCAATGTCTCATTAAAGAAAACGCTTGTTTCGTCGCTTAATTACATTGAGCTTGTTTTCGCGTGGAGTCTCGCGGTTGGGTTTGGCTTATGCGTGGCTGTTATTATGGGCGGGCCCGCTTATCTAAATCCTGGTGTTGTTT
This sequence comes from uncultured Eubacteriaceae bacterium, assembly GCA_947565475.1. Lineage (GTDB taxonomy): Bacteria > Bacillota > Clostridia > Lachnospirales > CAG-274 > MGBC114079. Next base: position 2,379 of record CANOGI010000060.1, on the reverse strand, counting down.
TCGGTAATATTGTTTGGGGAGATCTTGGCGTGGGTGACGCTTTCATATATCTTATTATGGAGTTTCTCGCGGCGGGTGTCGCTATGCTTTTATGTATGATTTTCTTCTGGGATTCTTTCAAGGAGTCAAAAGACGCTCCGAAAAGAGGTATTTTCTCAGCTTATCCTGTACAAAGAAATCTGCCTCTAAATTGTTTCCAAGAGGTTTTGGCGACGTTTGTGTTTCTGTTTCTTGTTTTCGCCTGCATAAAGGGCGCTACGGAAAGCGGTACGGCTTTACAGATTGGCGTAATCGGATTTGCCTCGGTAGCTATTTTATCGCTTACATTAAATAGCACTGGATTTAGTATGAACGCTATGCGCTCATTTTTCTCAAGTGTTTGGTTTGCTATACTTCCTTTTCCAAATAAGAACGGGGAAAAGCCGGATTGGGAATATCAATTCATAGTAAACTTTATTTTCTCGTCAATCGGTGGTATTTTAGCGGTAAGCGCTATTAATCTTATATTTAATTAAGAAAGTTACATAAAACTGTGTAAATTGGTCAAGGCTACGCCTTTGTATTTAGAGTGAGGCTGGTCGCGAAACTTCGTTTTGCCGTTCGCCCTTCACCTTGAATGCAATAGTAAGACCCCCGCTTAATAAGCGGGGGTCTTACTATGTTTTGAAATACTATAATAAAAACTAAGCCCGCCCATATTCGGTTTTAAACTTGAATATGGGCGGGCTTAATATATAATTATGCTTGACTATATATAGTTAAATAACTTGAATAACAGTAAAATAAGTTTTTTTACTTCTTTTTAAGGTCTTTCCTATAAAATTACTCTAAATTTTCGGGATTTAGGCATTCTAATTCAGGAACGACAAAAATACCGTCTTTTCTTATAAGTTTATCGTCGAAGTATATTTCCCCTCCGCCATATTCTTTTGTTTGAATAAGGACTAAATCCCAGTGAATAGCGCTTCGATTTCCGTTATCGGCGTCCTCGTAGGCGTTTCCGGGCGTAAAATGTATACTTCCCCTGATTTTCTCATCGAATAGTATATTTTTCATAGGTTTTGTAATATAGGGGTTCACACCTATAGCGAACTCGCCAACATATCTCGCGCCATCGTCGGTGTCGAACACTTTTGTGGCTCTTTCGGTATCGCTGGCTGAAATATCAACGATTTTTCCGTCTTTAAAGGTAAGTTTAATATTATCATAGCCTATTCCCTGATATTCTGTAGGGGTATTATAGGCGATGACGCCGTTTACACTGTCTTTAACGGGAGCGGTGTAAACCTCACCATCAGGTATATTCATTTCCCCGGCGCATTTAACGGCGGGAATATCTTTAATTGAAAAAGTGACGTCGGTCCCGTTACCCACTATATGAACTTTATCGGTCTTGTTCATTAAACCAACAAGGGAATCCATGGCGTCGCTCATTTTTTTATAATCAAGGTTGCAAACCTTGTAATAAAAATTCTCAAAGGCCTCCAGACTCGTGCCCGCGGACTGCGCCAGACTGTCGTTAGGGTATCTGAGCACAACCCACTTCTTGTGTAGGCGTATATCGTGGTGAACCACTTTTGAGTAAACTTTTTCGTACATATCCATTTTTTCGGAGGGAACGTCTGATAGCTCGGCGGTATTTGAGTTAGCCCCGATGCCTATATAAGCGTCCATCTGTTCCATTTTCATAGCGTCAACTTTCGCTAAAAGCTCATACTGTTCTTTGGTCGCTCCCATAAGAAGCTCACGTTCAACGGCGTTTGAGCGAATATCCACATAAGGAATGGCCCCGACCTTATAAACTTCTTTAATAAGAGCTTTTACAAGAGGCATATCCGTAAGACCATTTGAGGAGATAAGAACTTTTTCTCCCTTTTTTAAACGGCAGGAGTAGCCGACAAGATTTTTCGCAAGCTGTTCATTTCTTGGATCCAATTAAATCACCTATTTTTTAATAATTTATAGAATAAGATTTTAAGAACTGTTTATAAAACTTTAAAACGAGTGTTTATACTACTTAAAAGTCTTATAAACAGATGAAATATATCGCTTTGCCGTAATATCAGTAATGATTTTCAGAAAGCGTTAAAAGCGGTTTACATTAAACCGCTTTTTTTTATCTAAATTAATTTATGTAGTTATATAGATTTTATACTTTTATCTAAAATTTATTGTTTTTTATATTTTTATACTAAAACGATAATAGGTTTAAAAGTCATTAAGGACATTATAAAATATATTTGTCAATCAAAGTAACCAAATTAGCGATTTCAGGTTTTGTAAGCTGAGCGGTAGCGCCTAAGGATTCTCCTTTCTTTCTCATCTCGTCGTTAATAAGGGAAGAGAAGATTATAACGGGAAGAATCTTAAACTGTTCAT
>CANOGI010000059.1 GCA_947565475.1 uncultured Eubacteriaceae bacterium | reverse complement strand
AAAAATACGCTCCTAACGAAAAAGCGTTTTCGTTTAAGTGGGATTAAAAATTCCACGCTTTCACTAAAATTATTTTTATTTTTTAATTATGCGGTGTTTCATTAAGTGGGAGCGCGCGCACGCTCTGGATACAAAGGCAGATACTTTCGCCGTTGGTTACGAGAATTTTTGTGTAGCAAAAATTAGAGTAGTCTTAACAATTTACGTTACGGGGAGTTTAAATATTTTAAGATGAGATTTTTTTCGAGGAGGTTTTTTAATGGCTGAGTATCAACGGGTTATCGCTGAAATTAACCTTGACAATATCGCCAACAATTTAAGAGAGGTAAGAAAAGCCGTAGGGGAAAAAACAAAAATTCTCGCCGTGGTCAAGGCGGACGCCTATGGTCACGGCGCCGTCGAGGTGAGCAAGGTCGCTTTATACAACGGCGCCGACTGGCTTGGAGTCGCTACCTGCGAGGAGGGTGTACAGCTTAGGCGACACAGTATTTTCGCGCCTACGCTTTTGCTTGGATATACTCCGGAGGCGAGAATAGACGAGGTTATTTTAAACGAGCTTACTCAGACGGTTTTTTCCTACGATATGGCTTTAGAGTTCTCAAAGGCGGCGGTGAAGCTTAATAAAACCGTCGATATACATATTAAAATTGACACAGGTATGGGGAGAATAGGGTTTACTCCTACTGAAGAAAGCCTTAGCGTCATAGAAAAAATATCAAGACTTCAAAACATAAATATCACGGGGATTTACACCCATTTCGCGACCGCCGACGAGGAAGATAAGACGTTTACTTTTGAGCAGTATGAGAAATTTACGTATATGGCTGAAAACACAGAGAGGATTCTTGGCAGGAAGATTATTAAACATGCCGCCAACAGCGGGGCTATTCTTGACCTTCCTGAATTTTGCCTCGATATGGTGAGAGAAGGGATTATTCTTTACGGGCTTTATCCCTCTGACAAGGTTAAAAGAGACCTTAATATTCTGCCGTGTATGAGCCTTAAAACAAATGTGAGCTATGTCAAAGAAGTGGAGGCGGGTGTGTCTATCGGTTACGGAAGGACTTTTATCACAAAAAGAAAATCTAAAATAGCCACAATTCCGGTGGGCTATGCCGACGGCTATTCAAGGGCTTTAAGCAACAAGGCGAAAGTTATTATAAACGGGCGCGCGGTTTTTGTTGTCGGCAATGTTTGTATGGACCAGTTTATGGCGGACGTTACGGACGCGGGAGATGTTAAGGCTGGAGACACGGTTATTCTTATGGGAGAGGATAACGGCCAGGTTATAAGCGCCGACGATATAGCGAGAATTGAAAATACAATAAGCTATGAGGTCTTATGCAACGTCGGAAAAAGAGTTCCAAGGATTTACATAAAAAGTGGGGAGACTATAAAAACTGTAAATTACATAAATTAATGAGCGCTCTGATTAACAGGTTCACATAAAACACCTTACCCGATAATTTAACCGACAGAGGAAGTTACCCGCTTTTTAAGCGTGTGAACTAACGCTTGTATTCATAGGGAGCGCAAGCCATATTGCGAGGGTGAGTGGTAAAAGGAAGTTTCGCGACCAGTCTCCCACTGAATACAAAGGCGAATACTTTCGCCGTCGGATACGAGAATTTTTGTTATAGAAAAATTCGAGTAGTTTTCTAAAAGCGGCTATATCAACTAATAGAATTATTTTCTTGTTTCGCTTTAAAAATCTTGCGAACCGTTATAAATTAATTTTTTGCTTTTTAAAGTATAATTACGCGTCATACCGCAAATAATATTACAAGAAATCACCAGCCGGATAAATCGTATGATTCGTTTAGCTTTTCAAGTTTCAGGGAAAGGCGGATTGACGCCGATTATCATGGCTTTTGGGAAAGTAAGTGTTTTCTTGAGAGGGATACCGTGATTTTATTAATTTGTGTTAAAATCGTTATGACGCTAATCTTAATTTAAACAATAGAGTAAAAAAATTTTTGTTTTTTATAAAATTCATCGCTTTTTATTTTAGTTTCGAGTTTTTATTTAAGATTAGTGTAATGTGTATCGCCTCAATTTTTATTTATTTGAAATATGGAGTGTGAGGCAAAATGACTGTGAAAAGGGGCGACATTTTTTACGCTGATTTAAGCCCGGTCGTAGGTTCGGAACAAGGAGGGATACGTCCTGTGCTTATTATTCAAAACGACGTTGGAAATAGGTACAGCCCAACCGTTATATGCGCCGCTATTACCTCTCAGATAAACAAAGCGAAGCTGCCGACGCATATAGAGATAGACTGCTGTAAGTATTCATTAGTTAAGGATTCCGTCGTTTTACTTGAACAGATTAGGACTATAGATAAAAAAAGGCTTCGTGAGAAAATAGGGCATCTTGACGGCGACCTTATGAGGAAAATAAATAAGGCGCTTTTAGTAAGTATTGGTCTGTGATACATATAACCAATTTTATAGCGATTCGAGAAATCTTTAGCTTTAGCGCGAATTGACAAAAGAATCCTTTTATATATCAGGTCTATTAAGATTAGCTTTGTTTATTCTTATTGGTTTGTTATAAGTAAATTTCGTTTACGGCGTGTTTTATGTCAGACTAACTTGTCTGAGGTTTATTTTCTCAGGGCTTAACGATTGGCCGTATAGACCTATTTGGTGATATACAGCGAGCATAATAAGCCCGTTCGATATTAAAAAAAGCTGATGTTAAGACTACTCAAATTTTTGTGTAACAAAAATTTGAGTAGCCGACGGCGAAAGTATTCGCCTTTATATTCAGTGGGAGGCTGGCTTGCACTCCCTATGAATACAAAGGGAAGTTCCCCGGTCGGTTAAAAAAAGATTTTTAGGGCGGATTTTGAAAGGTTATACAGAACTATTGGGTTTATTATAAAAGCAGCCGCGTTTTTCGCGCTTATTTTTTATTATAGTCGAATCACTTGAAAATAAGCAAAAGGGGGATAGATAAAAATTATTTTTGCGAGGCAGCGGAAGGATAGCGTAGCTTAAAGCCTATGCCGACTGACGATTACGAGGCAAAAATGATTGTAAGCCGCCGAACTTGTTCATTTTTTAAGTCATTTGACTATATTAGCTTTCTTTATAAAACAACACAATTACAGTGATTATACAATAGATTTCTTTCGAAACTTCACGTTTATAGAAGTAACGTCTGAAAAAAATATTTAATTTAATGCTTCTTTACGCTTTCGGCATTTAAAAAAGCAAAATGCCTTTCGCTAAACCATTAAATAAAATATTTTTTTATTGAATAGTCATAATTTTATAGTTTCGAAAGAAGTCTAATTATAGCTGGTAAACTTGAAAATTAATAACAGTATATTTGAAAATTCTAAATTCAGTTAAATTTATTAAATTATTAAAAATATATTGCAAAATAATTTATAATCTGATATAATTTTATAAGTTTTTAAACTTGCTATATAAAATCAGGGCGAAAGGAAAAGTCGGATTGTGTTAATCAGACAGTTTCCGAAGTTTTTTATAAAGGTATGAAAAAATATGAGTGAAAACGATATAAAAGCAAACGGTGGCGAAAAAAAGAGACTTATAAAAAAATATTTTATTATTTTAAGTATTATTACGGGATGTTTTGTTGTTTTTTTTGGATTGGGCGTAAGCGTCTATATGATTATAGACGGGAACAAAGTTTTATACAGCGCCGGCAATCAGGTTAAAGATTGGCAGAGGGCAGCTAAAATTTCCGAAAAAGAGGGCGAGGAAAAAGAAAAAAATGAGGAAATTTCTGTTCCGTCAAGGACGAATTTTCTTTTGGTAGGCAAAGATGAGATAGCGGGGCTTACTGACACGATTATAGCGGGCAATCTTAACGCGGATACAGGAGAGATTTCATTAATTTCAATTCCCAGGGATTTATACACCACTCTTGAGAGGGACAAAATAAACGAGCTTAAGGAATTTGACAGATATCCCCCGAGTTATTTTAAGCTAAATTCTCTTTACAACTATGTGGGCGGGGGAGAAAGAGGCATAAAGTATCTTAAAGACGAAGTATCGGACATTATCGGAGCCGAGATAGATTATTATATTATGATAGACACCGCCGGACTGCGTTCGGTTGTTGACGCTATAGGAGGCATTGACATTGAGGTTCCGGAGACTGCGGAGGGGGGACTTTATTACAATGACCCCGCTCAGGACTTATATATAAACTTAAAAAGCGGAATGCAGCACCTTAACGGAAAGCAGGCCGAGGGTCTTGTGCGGTTCAGAAAAGGGTACGCCTCTCAGGATATTAAGAGAATGGAAGTTCAGCAGGAGTTTCTTAAAGTGTTTTTAAAAACTGTTTTGAACTCTGAGACTCTTAAAAACAATTTAGCGGGTCTCGCCAGCGATTTTATGAAATATGTCGAAACCGATATTACTTTAGGCGATATAACAAAATATTTACCCGTTGTTTCCAAAATTGACCCGAATAATGTAAAATCGACGGTTCTTCCATCTGACCACAAACCTATACGGGGCAGCAGCGCTTATTATTTTGAGATAAACGAGGAAGAGGCGAAAGGCGTTATAGACGAGTATTTCTTTGGCATAACCGAGGAAAACAGCGAGGAGACAACGGTTGCCGCTGATGATAAATAGATGTTTTGAGATTTTTGGTATTTTAACCGACAGAGTAAGTCTCCTGCTTTTTAAGCGGGGGTACTTACTCTTGTATTTAGGGGCAGTGTAAGCCATGTTGCAAGGGCGAGCGGCGAAACGAGGTTTTGCGATCAGCCCCCACTGAATACAGGGGAGAATACTTTCGTCGTCGGTTACGAGAAATAAAAAATGGGATGTGAAAAATTTATTTTTCACATCCCATTTCGCCAAAATAAGATTTGGCGGGATATAAAGAAATCTTTGACGCTGTCGTGAAAATAAAATTTTCGGCGGGAATCAAAGACTATGAGTATTTTGTTCTATAAAAATACATTAAACATATAAGAGGACAACTCCACTTAATATAAAAGTAAGTCTTCAGTTTTTTAAGCGGGGGACTTACTCTGAATACAAAGGCGAATACTTTTTCCGTCGGTTACTCGAATTTTTGGTGTAAAAAAATTTGAGTAGTCTTGAAAGAAAGATTAAACGCCACATAAAGAAAATTTATGCGGATGATGGGACTTGAACCCACAAGAGGAAACCCTCACGGGAATCTGAATCCCGCGCGTCTGCCATTCCGCCACATCCGCTCAACTTATATTAGCATATAATAAATAATAAATATTGTCAAGATTAAAGTGTTATCAAAAATTAAAAATTTTACACAAACTGATTTATACGCCGAAGACGGCGGCGTTTTTTAGTAATTATAGTGAACGAACTTAAAAAGCGCGAATAAAATGATTTTTTGGATTGTCTTACAATTTTTTTTCCCCCTTTCGCTAATTTACTATACGAAAAAGCGTTTTCGTTTAAGTGTGATTAAAAAATCCCCCACTTCCGCTAAATAGGCGCCGCAAAGATGCGCGGGCGGCGTAAGCCGACTTTTGGCAAAGCCAAAAACACTGCCTATTCGCTCGCTCCCGCTAAAGTTATTTTTATTCTGTTTAAAGTCTGAAATATTTACTAATATTTTTCCCTATTATTTTATTTTTTTCATTTATGTTACAAAAAAAATTAATTGTTGATTTTGTGGCCCCTTTGTTGTATAATATAATTGCCTATAAAATATTTTAACAATTAATTAAATTTTGGTGATTTTTTTAACTTTGAAGAGAGCGGAGTTATTTTAATCGCAGGTTTGTGTTTTCTGTTTAAAAATATTTTTTGAGGCTAAATTTTACAAAAATATAATTAAAAAGGAGGAAAAGCTTAATGAAGAAAAAGATTATAGCGGCTGTTCTCGCTTTGTCGATGGTTTTCAGCTCTACGTCTTTTACGGTTTTCGCTGACGAGGCTGTCGGAGCGGAACAGGCCGAGGCTTTGGAAACTTCCGAGGATTCTTTAGAAGAGGAGTCTGTAGAGATTTCCGATGAGGACTTGAGCGATGTTTCTTTAAGCGACGCTACAGAGGTTACATCTCCGGCGGGAGTTGATTTAAGCCAGGCTGTCGAGGACGGCTGGAAATTTATCAACACAGGCGGTTCAACATCTGTTATGAGCGGCGATTTTAAAAGCGGCGTGACTATTAACGAAGTCGCAGCCGGAAAAGGCAAATGGTCTAACGGTTCAGACGAGGTAGCTTGGTACGGCGTTCCTGTGGATCCAACGAAAGACTTTACTCTTTCCGCCGACATGGTTGTCAATGAGATAAACGGAAGCGGAAGCGGCTCAGCTAATCAGTCAAGCGCGGGACTCGTTGTTTTCAGCGGGGAAAATGAAATGAAATGGAGTTCTAAAAAGCAGCCGAACAGTGTCGCGGTTTCTCTTTACGCTCCGAGCGGCACTTCTCCCTCAGCCGGCATCAGCGGAAGCTACAGAGATGACCCAAATACAAGAAAATGGGGCGAGGTGCTTGTAGAGAATGTAATATCTCCTCTTATAGGAGGCGTAAACTCAGCTTCTCACTCTCTCAAACTTACAAAGAGAGGAAACATTTACACTGTGTACGCCGACGGTAACACTTGGTTTGTCAAAGACTCCGGAAACATTATGGGGGGTTCTAAAATTTACCCAGGATTACTTCAGGCGAGACAGTGTAAAGCAACTTTCACAAACGTTAAACTTGATGTTGAGCAAAGAGAGGTAACATCTCTTGAGATAACAAATCCGCCGAACGCTACGGAATTTGTTTTGGGAAATAAGCCAAATCTTGAGGGTATGGTTGTTACCGCTAAATACTCAGACGGTACGACGGAGGTTTTAGAGGACGACGGATACGCTGTTGACGTGGATATAAATAAAGAAGGCTCTCAGCAGGCGTTTGTCGTTAAAGGCGGGGCGTCAGCTCCTTTGACTCTTACCTACGGCAAAAACAAACCCGTTAAGATAAACGTTATAACAGCCCCAATGAAGACAGAGTATTTTATCGGTCAGTTAATTAATACCGATGGTCTTGAGGTTGAGGCGGAATTTCTTGACGGCTCAAAAGCGACTCTTTCCAAAGAGGAATATACGCTCTCCCTTGGAGGAAAAGAGTTGACAGACACTACTTATATTGACGCCAATATGGCTAAAGATAAGTCAGTTAAGATTAAATTCAAACCGACTACGGACGCTTTTGAGGTAGGAACCGCTTATGGTGATTTTCCTGTAACTATATACAAGGATTACTCCTTGGATTCTATCAAAATCTCAAGTAAGCCCGTGAAGACCACATACTACACGTACTATTCAGAGGAAAACAAAGCATGGGTAGGCGAGGATTTTGACCCGACAGGACTTTATATAAAAGCTAATTATAAAGACGCGTCGGGAAATGTTAAAAGCGATTATCTCGGGGCGGGCGAATATGTTATCGACGCGGACGAGTTTAACAAAACAAACAAGATAAAAGCGGGCGACTATAAAATCAGGGCTTCTTATGCCGCTGACAAAAACATTTTTGTTGATATAGACGTTACCGTAAAAGAAAGAGAAATAATAAAAATGAGAATAACAGGATACCCTGTTATGACATATGAGCTTAACGCGGGGGCAAATCCCAAGGACGTTTTCGTGAGAGAGGGTCTTGAGGTTTCTTATCTCTATTCATCAGGGGATTTATCACCTGTGGATTTAAGAAAAATCATATATGGCCCGGGGGACGAGGAAGTTATAAACCAGTATGGCGTATACGACCTTGATTTGACACAGTTCTCCGTGAGCAAGGAATCAACAGCTGACGATCCAACATCTTTCATTACGGTTGTTCCTGTTGAGGAAAGATTCGGCAAAACAACTCTCCCCGTTACTGTAAGGGTCCAGGACAATCATTTTTGGTCTTTTGTTTACCAAGGAGAGTCCGCAGGTTCAGGCAAATGTAAAGTGACAGACATAGAGGGATCTCATACTAATCCTGAGGCGCCGGGAACAAAATTCGCAGTCGCTTCTACTGGCGGCGGCGGTAAAATTTCTACCGATCAGGACGGTATCGCTTTTGTTTACACAAGAATAGATTCCGACAACAACTTCAGACTTTCCGCGGACATAACCGTTAAAAGCTATCTTTCAAAAGACTTTGATGATACAAGCCGCGGAGGCCAGGAAGCTTTTGGTCTTATGGTTAGAGACAACGTTCTTTATAAACCAAGTGAGGAGTTTAAGAAAAGCGACTTGTATACAGGACAGAAATATGTTTCAAGATACGCTTACGCGCCTAAGGACGCTAACGGAAATGAGGAAAGAATAAGCACAGGCGAGAAACACTCAGGAAACTTCGTACTTGTGGGAGGCTGTACTTTTGGAACTTACCCTACAAATCCGGACGCGGCTAATTATGAGAAAAACAGAGACTTAAACCGTATCAACCTTGGTGTGAGATACGGAAGCCAGTCACACGTAATGACGGAAGTAGGTTCCCCAACAAGAGCTATACCGACTTCCACAATGACGAAAAACATGTTTAAGAAAAACGACAAATTCCGTCTTACACTTGAAAGAGTAAACGGCGGATATAAGGCTACCGCTTATGATTATCAGGAAGGTACGACAGAGGTGAGATACTGGTATCCTGAAGGCGGTGAGACTCTTACCACAATTGACCCTGACAGTTTTAACATTGGTTTTTTCTGTGCCCGTGAGGCTTCAATGGAGGTTGAGAATGTTGAGTTCTACGTTACGGATCCGGCTACTGACTTAACTTCAAGAAGCGCTAACGTTGCCGCTGTCGCTCCTAAAGTAATGATTACCTCAAGCGAGGTTACTGGAAATAAAAACTATAATCTCGCATTTAAAGCGAATAACAAATCAGGCGGTTACGTTACTATTAAACAGGACGACAAAGTTTTAGTTACACATATGCCTGTATCCAAAAAATCAAGCGTTATTCCTGTAGTTCTTAATGAGAACGCTAAGACTACGTTTAAAGTTGTTTACACTCCTAAGATTGTGAGCGAGGATGATCCTAATTATGAGCTTCTCACATCTACTGACGATACGTCGCAGACGTTTGTAGTAACTCACAACTCTAAGTTCAACACGAGCGCCGAGAGGATTTATGTGGCGCCAAACGGTTCTATTGACGGAGAGGGTACGAAAGAATCACCTCTTGATTTAGACACGGCTTTAGGCTTTGTAAAACGAGGACAGACTATCGTTATGATGGACGGTGTTTATTTAAGAGACAGAACCATTACTATTCCGTCCACAAAATCAGGAACAAAGAGCGAGCGTATAGCTCTTATCGCCGATGAGGGAGCTCAGCCTATTATAGACGCTCAGAGAAAATATCTCGGAATGACTTTAGAGGCGAGCTACTGGGACGTTAAAGGAATAGACATAAGACACTCCGCAGATAATCAGAGAGGTATGCAGCTTTCAGGTAACTACTGCGTTATCGAGGACTGTAAAATCTATGACAACGGCGACACTGGATTCCAGCTCTCAAGAACTGACTCAACAGCCAATTCAATGAGAACATGGCCTCATAACAACCTTATTAAAAACTGTGAGGTTTGGAACAACGCCGACCCATCAGGAAACAATGCCGACGGTTTTGGTTGTAAACTTACGGTAGGATATAACAACGTGTTTGAGGGCTGTGTATCTCATCACAATCTTGACGACGGCTGGGATTTATACACGAAATCTGGTACTGGTCCTATAGCTCCGGTTACTTTGCTTAACTGTATATCTTATCAGCAGGGTTATATGCTTAATGAGGACGGAACATCTACAGAGAGAAAGAAAGGCGGATGGAATGGTCTTAAATTAGGTGGAGAGTCAATCCCTGTACAACACTTTATCAGAAACTGCAAGACTTTCTATAACAGAGCGAGCGGAGTATCGTCAAACTCTAATCCTCAGCTTACAGCCAGAGACTGCGTATCCTACAATAATAGGGGCGGAAACTTTAGCTTGAGCACAAGTAATTCAAGTGTAAGACATTACAATTACGACCTTAAGGGCATAGTTTCTTATAAAGATGAGAATACCCTTTTCACATTAGACAAAAACAATAATAAAGTAATAGCCACAGACTCTATAAAAGCTGTTCAAGTTGAGAAGAAAGACGGCAAAGAGATGTATAAAGAAGTTAATATAGAGCCTAAAGACTATAACTATATTAACGGCAAAAACGCCTCTGGCGATACTGTTGACAAGACATTCTTCAAGAGTCTTGATATGGATGCTGTTATCAAGAACGGTCACTTCGCTCAGGACGCTGACGGTAACTTCATCACAGGGGATTTCCTTGAGCTTACTGACGCTGTTAAAGCTAAGATAGCGGGAGTTCCTGGATATGAGGATGTTGAGGAAAGCACAACAGAGTCAACTACTCATTATGTAGAAGGCAGCGCTGGTACAAGCGGAGGTGGCTCACCGAAGAAGAGCGGTTCATCTTCTACTACCTCTGATAAAGACAAAGAGAAAGACGATAAAAAAGAAGACAACAAGAAGGAAGACGACAAGAAAGAGGAAGAGAGCAATAAAGAGGACGAAAAGACAGAGAATAATAAGTCTGAGAAAGACGACTCTACTGTGACTAACACGGTTCCGGACGATAAGGGACACGCTGACAAGTTTACCGACCTTGCTGGAAACTGGGCTAAACCTTATATCTCAGCTCTTGTTGAGGAAGGTGTAATCAACGGTGTTTCCGATACGGAATTCGCTCCTAACGCTAAAATCACAAGAGCGGATTTCGCCCTTATGCTTATAAAAGCTCTCGGAATGTCTTCAGACGAGCCTCACGGATTTGCT
>CANOGI010000058.1 GCA_947565475.1 uncultured Eubacteriaceae bacterium | reverse complement strand
TCTCCAGCCTGTCTCCCGTAATCATAACAACCTGAATACCGGCGTTCTGAACTTCCTCAATAGCCTCTTTCGCCTCAGCTCTCACATCATCTCGAATTCCAACAAAACCTATAATCACAATATCATCATTAATAGAGTTTTGAGTAAGTTTACTTTCGGAGTATCCAAAAGCGAGTACCCGCATAGCCTTTTCCGCCAGACTGTCAATTTTTTTATCTAAAACTTCCTTATTAATATTTTTGATTTCTCCGTCGCTATCTAAATATTTAGAAGCTTTCTCAAGAAGCCTTTCAGGGGCTCCCTTATAAAATGTTTTCCCAACGCTATCAATTCTTGCCTGACTGAACTTATTCGTTGAGTTAAAGCTTTGAAAATCAGATACGGAATTTTTACCGTCAGAATTTAATTTAACATAAACTTCCTCGCCGATAAACTTCATTAAAGCCTGGTCGGTAGCGTTTCCCCCAATAACCTTATGTTCCGAGTCAAACATAGACTGAGTATTTTTACCAATAGCGAAATCGACAAGCTCTTTAATTTTGCTATATTTATTAAACTCAGAAATATTAATTGATTTTCCGTCAGCAGTAAAGAAATCAACAACCTCAAGCATACCTTTAGTAATAGTTCCCGTTTTATCGCTGAATAAAATATTTAAAGAACCAGCCGTCTCAATACCCTCGGCTTTTCTCACAAGTACATTATGGTCAAGCATTTTGCTTGTATTGCGCATAAGCACTAAAGAAATCATCAATGGCAATCCCTCGGGCACAGCACATACAATAATTACAACAGCGAGAGAAACAGCCTCAACAATTTTTTTAAAAATCACCTGAAAATCCTGAGCGAAAAATCCATTAAAACCGCCGTCTGTATTAATTATAAAATAACCCAAATACAATACAGCAATAACAATCGCCCCTATATAACCAAAAGTTGAAATTTGACTCGCCAACTTGGTAAGTTTAACTTTAAGCGGAGAATCCGGTTCATCTTCCTGCATTTCCTCAGCCATCTTACCCATCATAGTTTCAAGACCGACTTTTCTTACATCTAAAACACCTTCGCCGTCAAACACAACAGCACCCCTGAATAAGGAGTGTTTATCAACAAAAGTATCGCCTGTAATATCTTCTGAAAGCTGAAAATTCTCTGGCGCTTCTGTTTTTTTACACTCTTCCGCCTCACCGTTTAAAGCTGAGTTGTCAATACGGAGATTGCCTGAAATCAAAACACCGTCGGCGGGAATTTTATCCCCTGACTGTAAAAGTACTTTATCCCCCACAACAACTTCATCTACATCTATAACTTTAACAACACCATCTCTGTAAACCTTACACTGGTCTTTTTTTGTGCTGTTTTTAAGTTCTCTGTATTTTGTGTCGCTGGCAACGCCTGTTTTAGCGGAAACAAAAGCCACGATTAAAACCGCGACAATAGTTCCTAAAGGCTCATAAATATCAGCGTAATTAAAAATCCACATTATAATCATAATAGCGGCGATAGCTAACAATATCTTAATCATTGGGTCGCTGAAAGTTTCTTTAAATTCCTGCCAAAACGTCGTTGGCTCAGAATCCGGAATCTGATTAGAACCGTATTTTGAGCGTGAAGTTTCCACTTCCTTGCTCGTAAGTCCGACAAACTTCATATAATATCCTCCTATGTCAAAACAATAAAATAGCCGTACTATTCTTTTATGTCTAAGAATATATCAGACAAATCATTTTATCTTTTACCTTAAAATAATCTATCATAGTGTCCTAAAGCCTTAGCTTATATATATCTGTTAGCGAGCTCGCCAAGACTGGCGTCTGTTGTTCCCTGCCCTATAGCGTTGAACTTCCATTCACCGTTATGTCTGTAAACCTCACCGAAAATCATAGCTGTCATTCCTGAATAATCTTCAGTAAGATTATATTTGCACATTTCTTGATTTGTTTTACCGTCAACAATTCTTATAAAAGCGTTCTGAATCATTCCAAAATTTTGATTTCTTTTAAACGCCTCATAAATATTAACAACAATGACAATTTTGTCATAATCGTTAGGAACGCTTGACAAATCAACAACAATTTGCTCATCGTCCCCTTCGCCAGCACCTGTCAGGTTGTCTCCCATATGTTTTATCGTTCCCGATTTATGTTGTAAATTTCCAAAAAACACAATATCGTCTTTTGATATTAATTTACCATTTTTTAAAAGCAATGCCGAGGCATCACAGTCAATCGGCTGTGGCTTCGGAGCGAAAAAACCTTTTTTCTGCCGGGGGGCCTCGTCCCAGCCCAAACCTATGACAACAACAGAAAGATTCTTATTCTCCTTTGATAAACTAACCTTTTGACCCTTTTGTAAACTAATAGCCATATTTAGCACACCTCCGTTTATTCTACTTCAACGCCGTAATTAGCGCATAACGCCGCTAAACCGCCTTGATAGCCGCTACCTATAGCGTTAAATTTCCATTCCCCGTTATTTTTATAAAGTTCCCCAAAAACAACCGCCGTTTCAATAGAGAAATCCTCGCCTAAATCATATCTCAGTAATTCCTCGCCGTTGTCCTCATTATAAATTCTGATAAAAGCGTTATTAACCTGTCCGAAATTTTGCCGTCTTTGCTCCGCCTCATAAATTGTGGCGGTAAAAGCGATTTTATTAATTTCTTGTGGTACCATAGAGAGGTTTACTTTTATTTGTTCATCGTCGCCATCTCCCGCTCCCGTCAAATTATCACCCATATGCTGTACGCTTCCCGAAGAATGTTTTAAATTCCCAAAAAAAACAAAATCCTCTGATTTAGAAACCTTCCCTGTATCATTCAGTAAAAAAGCGGCGGCGTCTAAATCAAAATCACCGCCTGTGTCAAATTGATTGACGTCCCAGCCTAATCCTACCACAACTCTGGACAATCCAGGATTACCTTTCGTAATACTTACTTTTTGACCTTTTGATAAATTAACAGGCATTATAAATTCCCCTTTCTACGCCACTTCTATACCATAATGACCGCATAAAGCTGCCAAACCGCCTTGAAACCCGCTTCCTATAGCGTTGAATTTCCATTCCCCGTTATTTTTATAAAGCTCGCCTACAACAACAGCTGTTTCAATAGAAAAATCCTCGCCTAAATCATATCTGATTATCTCTCTTCCTGTCGTCTCATCAACCATCCTTATAAAAGAATTAGAGACCTGTCCAAAATTTTGCTTTCTTATCTCCGCATCATAAATAGTTACGGTAAAGGCGATTTTAGAAATATTAGACGGAATTTTGCTTAAATCAATTTGAATTTGCTCATCGTCTCCGTCTCCCTCGCCTGTTAAGTTATCTCCCATATGTTTAACAGCCTCGCTCTGATGGGTAAGATTTCCATAAAAAATAAATTCTTTTTCAGATGGGCATTTGCCGTTCTCGCCTAACATAAAAGCAGCGGCATCCAAGTCAAAGTCAAATCCCGAATCAAAAGCGTTGACATCCCAGCCCAAACCAACCATAATTTTTTTAAGCCCTGGATTTCCTTTTGTTAAGTCAACTTTCTGTCCTTTGGATAAATTAATAGCCATAATAAAAATCCTCCTATTCTTTTCTTTATATAAAATTAAAAACTCTTAAACGTTCCAACCTTAAAACTTACCGCGTTATAAAATACTATTTTTGTTTTTATTTTATAAAAATACTCTAACCCATGACGTTTTAAAGCGTTTTTATACTTAGAGTAAACACCCGCTTAAAAATAAACAGAAAACTTTCAATCGGTAAAAAAATAATTATTATTTTTTGTCTGGCATACTGTATTTTTTATTAAACTCCGTTTTAATAGTCTCAAGCCTTGCCTTGTCAGCCACACGCTGTCTCTTAGCATTTTCCTGAATTTGCTTCGTTTCCTCAATGCCATTAACAATAGTTCTCCATGTTGTTTCCAGAGTTTCTATTTTAATAGAACTGCCGGAGGCGAGCTTAGCTGTCATTTTAGACTGCTCAACTGTGTTTCTCGCGTTTTTAATTAACATTTCATTAGTCTTCTCATCAAGAGCCGACATAGCTTCCGCCTGGAGTTTCTGCCTTTTAAGCATGATAGCCTGCGCAAGAGCCTGTTTAAAAACAGGAAGAGTAATAATAAACGCCGAATTAATTTTTCTCACTAAATTCATATTGCTGAATTCCATGGTTTTAATCATAGGAATGGACTGCATAGCGATATTTTCAGCGGTTCTCAAATCCTGTGTTCTCTGTTCGAGCATCATCAGAGCCTGCTGAAGTCCCTGAATTTCAAATTGAATTGAGTTATCGCCTGATGAACGCATATCATCCTCTCTTTTAGTTATATATTCCTCAATCTCCTTGCACCCCTGCTCTCCGGCTAATATATATTTAACAAGCTGATGATAATACTCAACATTAGCGTCAAACATTTGATTTAAATTTCTGTTGGACTTTTTAATTTCCGATTCATACTGTTTTAGCTGAACGTAAATCTTGTCAACTTCCTCGCCCATTGTATGATATTTCGCCAAAATTTTATCCAGTTGCTTTCTTAAACTTCCAAATAACCTTCCAAAAAAACCAGGATTTTCCTTAATTTCCTCAATATCAAATTTAGACATTATCTTCGCCAAAGTGTTAAGCATTTCACTTGAATCGTCAAGCTGCGATAAATTCGTATTATTAAGAACAATATCCGAGGCCTTTGAGATTTCCTCCGCCGCTTCCGCCCCGAAAGAAACAATAGTCTCAAGATTATTCACCTCAATAGTACTCACAAGAGAATCAACCTCCGCCGAATTGACAAGAGTCTCATTCATGCGCTGTCTGTCGGCGACAATATCATATTGTTCGACAACCTCAATATCAGTTTGATTTTCATCAATATTATGATTCACCTCAGCATCTGTTTGCGTTTTTGTGGCTTTGCTAAAATCAAGCCCCATTTTCAACCACCCCTTTTAAATATAATATCACGCCATGAATGGCGCAAACTTGATGAAACCGTAGACAAATTAGGTATACGCAAATCATAAACATACTCGCCTATTTGATATTCCTCAATAATCTGTTTATTAAAATATTTCTCGACGCACATATACCCCGTGGGAACAAAAAATACTATATCAAATCCCACTAAATTCAAAAAAGCCGTAAGTATGCTATCCTCAAGAGAAATAATATTCTCTGTTGTGTTAATATAAATAATCTTAGGGTTTTTCTTGGTAAAATCAAAATTTTGAATTTTTCTGACTATATCTTTTTTTATATTTAGAACAGTAGCGATTATCGTATATTCCGTACCATTCTCAAATGTGCCTTTTATGTTTTTTCGCTCTATAAGCAATTGAAGCTTATCTAAAATATGATTTTGTATGTCCTCTCTTAAAAAATCATATTGATAACATTTATGAGCTTTTATTTTATCTTTCCGCAGCCTTCCATTTTTAAAAAACTC
This sequence comes from uncultured Eubacteriaceae bacterium, assembly GCA_947565475.1. GTDB lineage: Bacteria > Bacillota > Clostridia > Lachnospirales > CAG-274 > MGBC114079. The sequence continues at coordinate 5,596 of CANOGI010000058.1, read as the reverse complement.
AACTGCGAAAGTTTTAATAGGATTCGCCTCGTTAGAATTAATAAAAGGAGCGTCCTTTATAACAAATGTATCGTCCGTAATCAAAGATTTAACGCTTGTCCAGTATTTAGAAATATCCCCGTCCTTAATTCCCGAGACTTTAGAAAAAATGACAGGAATACTAACCACTGAATTATTAACATTGAAATTAGGCCTGTATTTAATCTCCTGATCCCATAAAATAGAAATTTCCTCATATGTGGTCTGTAGAGTAACCGAATTCGCTATATTATACTGTCTGTTTCTATACATTCCCGAATCCTGATACATAATATCATCAAGCTCTCTTTCGGCTTGATAAGCAGCGGTTCCAATACGGTTATCCGAATTTTCTCCCGGAAATTTATCGACCCTTAAAGAATTTTCATAATTAACCTCATAAAGCAGATTATCCCTAAGACAACACTGAAAATTTAAATCTGGATTTAATACAAGAACGTCAACTGGAAGCCTCGCCAAAAATCTCACAAATAACGCCTCACCGTCGTCTTTACATCCTCCCAAATATATAAAACAGCTAATATGGGGCATTTTCCAATTTAAAAACAAACTGCTTTTATATCTGTTAAGCCAACACAATAAATATACCGCTTTACTTGTCAGTTTATTTAAATTCATATTCCCATTTTCAGCCTCTTCAAAAAGTATATCGATAAAAGCCTTTCTCATAATTCTTTGAAGCTCAATATTAGCAGAATATTCTATATTATTCGACAAATCTGTAAGCATTCGCTCTTTATCGTTATATTTCTTTCTGTTAATTAAATTTATCTCGTCAATAGTCGGTTTCGGAATTCCATTTTCAATTATAAGAATTCGCCTTTTACTGTTTTTAATATCAAGCTGAAACTGATATAACTCACTTAAATAAGTAAGCTTGTCCTCAACACCGTTAATTTTATAAAAACAGTTGTAAAAGAATTTATCATTGTTTCCCCTGATTTTAATTTCCTTTTTAAAATCATCAAAACCGGTTCCCTCAATCCAAGCGTTTGTACAATTCGACACTTCAGACGACGTCTTATATACTCTCTCTCTTTGAAATCTATTTTCAATTTCTTTTCTAATATATTTCACGCTGAAATTTTCAGGAAACCTCATTAACCCATTTATATTAAAACTATATGATAATTTAGATTCAGGGTCGTACCTCAAATAAGCCTCATCGCCGTTATACTGTAATAAAACGACATCACAGCCGGCGTTTGACAAAATAGAGATAAGTTTAAGCTCATAATTGCTTATCTCCCCTTCATACAAAATTTTAGGTATTTTATTTTCTCCAAGCTGACTCACAATTCTCTCAAATTTATAGTATAACCAACACATAAATTTAATATAGGCGTTTTTAAGCATATTATCATTTTTGCCATTTTCCGCCATATGCTTAATAGTATCATAAATTGATGAGGCGACATTTTTTCTTTGATAGTCGTTCATTCTCGGAAGCCACTTTTTTAACCCCTCAACAATAAACCCAACATCTTTTTTAAATTCCTTTCCCATAATCTCGTTATAGTAAGATAAATTTTTTTCATCGGGATTGGGTATTTTCCCCTCAATAACAACTCCTGATAATCTTGCCGCCTCATAATATTTTAAAATAAATTCTCTAACTTCCTCGTTATAACCGTTTATGCGATAAAAATAAACTCCTTTTTCGGGTCTGTTATTAAAATCCTTAAAATAATCGTTTAGATTTTGAAGTACCTTGTGTTCAAACATAAGCTAAAATTTCACCTTCAATATCTTTTTATTTTGCTTCTATTTATTAAATAACCAAATACCGCTCCCACAAGTCCGCCTATAATATGCGTCAAATTAGACACATTGTCGTCAATAAATAAACCGTCGTAAATTTGCTGTCCCATATAAATAAGAGTGACAAATATAAACGTGAGTGGAATAGTGCCCTCTTCTATACTCGTAAAAGAAGACAGCAATATTAATGAAAACACGACTCCGCTGGCTCCAAGCAATATAACGTTAGGGAAAAAAATAAAATTGACAATTCCTGTGATAAGAGCCGTAATAAACATAATTATCACCATATTGCCCGAGCCATACTTTTCCTCAAGTAAAGGCCCCACAATTAAAATCAACATAATATTTCCGATAAAATGCTCAAAATCAGAATGTCCGAAAATATGCCCAATAAATCTAAAATATGTCAACGGTTCAAGAAGAGAAGAACGATACACGCTAAAAAATAAGTAATTTACATTTCCAATTTGTCCAAGAAGCAAAGCTATAAAACAAATAATAGTAAAACCCAATATAACAGGAGAATTAAAAGAAATTTTAAACCTTAAACTCATTTTTCCCATAAATAATACCAACCTTACAAAAAAATATATATATTTCACAAAAAATTATACCATTTTTATGCAATATTTGCAAGCACATTTTATTTTTTTAACACAAACGCTAAAAAAATCACAACACCTTTAATAATCGGATTACAATAACAACAAAATACGCGCCATATTGTTAAAACCCTCTTTTGAAATTATTTATAAATTCATATCCCACGGCTAAATTTATATTTTGACCATTGTCAAATCCCGCCGTGCTTATTCCTATAACCTCACCAAACATATTTAAAACAGCTCCGCCTGAGCTTCCATGTGAGATAGGCGCTGTAAATTGAATCATATCAACTCCGTCAATATTTCTAAATCCTGATATAATCCCGTCTGATACAGAGTTAAACAATCCGAGAGGACTGCCTATAGCTACAACTTTCTGCCCTCTCACAAGTTTTTTCTGTCCGCTGTAAACATGAAGCGGTTTAAGCTTTCTATCTATTCTTATTATAGCCAAATCAAAAACAGTATTATACTTTATAACCTCGTCAGTAAAATAAGTCTCGCTGTCGTCCTCTATCCTGACAGAATAAAATCTCCCTCCGCTGGCGACGTGATTATTCGTCAGTATGTATCCTTTCTCGCCTATCATAATTCCCGAGCCCGTACCAATAATTTCATCTCTGTCGTTGTGAATCGAAATCATGACAACCGACGACGCCAGTAAAGCCAATTCCTCAAAATTTTTTTCCAAAGGCTCACCGTTTTTTATATTATCGTCTCTTACTTTACTTTCTCGGTTGCCCTGTTTACGATAGTTGATTAAAACAGGTGATTTTGAAACGTTTTTAACCATCTGAGTTTCATCATCTATTTCTTTTTCAGCTTTACAATCGGTATAATTTTCAGGAGAATAAATAGATGTATCCTTATTTGAGAACATACCCAAAACTATTTCTTTTGATAAATTAAGTTTTATAAGGTCATCGGATAAATCTTTTTTATACTGAAGCAAACACACATCAATTCCAATTAAAGTTAATAAATAGCATAAAAAATATTCCTGCTTTTTCAAAACATTCTCAATAATAAATTTTACAGATAATTTTAAATTCCAATTCTCATTAAAACTCCCCTCCCATATTTTATCAAACTGGTATAAGAGCTTTACCATAAAATTTTTTTCTATAAACTCATTATAATTGGCCGAACAGCTTTTAAATAAACTCAAAACAGTATTACAGGCGGAATTTAACACCTCACCGACATCACTGATTTTTGATGCCCTGACTTCAATCCTTTTCCTGCCCCCTTTAACCCAATCACTGTAAAGTTTTGAGTAATACTCAATATCCTCCGAAAAAACAATCTTCGGAAGTTCCTTTACTCGATTATATTTACATACACCGTCTAAAGACTTTTTTGTAAAAGATTTGTCGGCGTTTTCAATATCCTCAAAAAAAGTAGGATTAACCCCAACCATTCTAATAAAATAAACGTCTTTGCGATTATTATTTATACCGCCCTTGACATTTAAAAATTCACTTAATGAGGAAAAACTCATTACATTATACCTTACTTTAAAGTCATTATAACTCATAATATCACCCAATTTGTATTATAAAATTACAGCAATTACAATTTAATTTGACAAAAAACATTTTATAGTCAAATCACTTGAAAAGGAGCAAAAGGAGGCGAGATAAAAATTGTTTTTACAAGGAAGAGGAAGGAGAGCGTAGTCGAAAGCCTACGCCGACTGACGATGACACAGTAAAAAGGACTTTTAGCCGCCGAACTTGTTCGGGTTTTCAAGTAATTTGACTATATAGTCAAACAATTTGAAAATGAGCAAAAGGAGAAAGAATAAAAATTATTTTTGCGGGACAGCTTGAAAAATTTCAAAATAATAGAAACTTTTGATTTTAATCTATACTGAAATTGTTGTAAAAAGTCCGATAATAAAACCGATTACCGCTCCCAAATATACAATAGCGTTTAATTCCTTTCTCATTATTGATAATATAAGCTTTTCAAGCTCTTTCATATCCATAGACATAATTTTTTTTTCAATGATGGCGGAAATATCAATATTCTCAAATATAATATCAATATTCTCATCCAAAAAACCTTTATACTTCTCCCCTAAAACCCGTTTAACCTCCAAAACGTCAAACTCATATTTTAAAAGTATTTCCTCCGTTTTCATTCCGGATAATTTATAAATCTCGTCGTCTATTGTTCTTGATATAAAAATCTTTCCGTCACCCTCAATATAATTCTGGAGAGTTTCACCGATACTTTCGGCGATTCCATAAATCATCTTATCTCCAATAAATTTAAAAGCGATATTTCCGCTTATTTTTTGATTTATATAATTATACAGCTCATTTGATACCGCTTCTTTTAAATTAAGCCTAGAAATAAAATCCGCTATAAAGTCCCCCGCCGACCTGTTATTTTCTTTTTTTTCGGGAATATATACCTTATAGCTCATAATAAAATCAACAATTTTACTTACGAGACCGTCGCTTCTCAAATGAGATAGTATTTCACTCTTGTCTATTAATTCCACCGATACAACGTTTCCGATAGATTTAGCAACATCTTTTTTTCTCTTAGGGATAATTCCCGGTGTAAAAGGGATATTTCTGCCGAGTATTTTTTTGCCGTTATATGGTCTAAATAACATTTTAATAGCGATATAATTAGTAAAACAGCCGATAAAAGCACAAATAATCGGCTCTATAATATAATTCATTCTCACCGCTCCTTTTAATTTCTTATGCCTTGTATATATTTTTCACTAAATAATAAAAAATAGTAAAAACTTTTGTAAATAAAAGTTTTTTAAAATTTTAATTTTTAGCTATGTATTGTCCTCACTTTCTACAGTTAAAAATACAAAACATAGTAGTTTAACCCACTGTTGAAGTTATCCGCCGTAAGTCTATAAGCATTTATTTTTTGACATTCTTCGTCTGTGTATTTTTCATACTTTTGTATAAATAAAAAACAAATTCTCAAAAGATTTCACGCAAAACAAAAATTAAATTCATTAAAAATTTTTAAAAATCAAAATCACTTTTGAATATCCTGATACAACCTCATAAGTTCCGCCACACATTTACTTTCCGTCATATCTTTAACTGAGAATCCATAAGTCTCCATAACAGCTCTGTCATTTTGCTGATGGGCTTTTCTTAACTCGTGAGGCATAGTTACCTCGTCGTATAAATCAGCTAAAGAAC